>NZ_JBFRPJ010000030.1:0-37952 GCF_041471945.1 Vibrio sp. 10N.261.51.A4 | reverse complement strand
TTAATTACGCAACAAAGCCGTTTAGAACGTTCACCAGTACAACCAGTGATTATTTCCGCGGGGGCGGTAACATGCTTTGGTGGATGGTTGGCGCGACTGCGTTTATGACACAGTTCAGTGCTTGGACCTTCACTGGCGCAGCGGGTAAAGCGTATGCCGATGGTATGGCTGTCGCGGTTATCTTCTTAGCGAACGCATTTGGTTACCTGATGAACTACCTGTACTTCGCTCCGAAATTCCGTCAACTGCGTGTGGTAACGCCAATTGACGCGATTCGTATGCGTTTTGGTAGCTTCAACGAACAAGTATTTACTTGGTCTGGCATGCCGAACAGTATTGTTTCTGCAGGTATCTGGCTGAACGGTTTGGCGATCATCGCATCGGGCATCTTTGGCTTCGACATGACGACAACCATCGTTCTGACTGGTCTTGTTGTACTTGTTATGTCGGTGACAGGCGGCTCTTGGGCGGTTATCGCGTCTGACTTCATGCAGATGGTTATTATCATGGCGGTAACCGTAACGTGTGCTGCAGTGGCTATCGTACAAGGTGGTGGCGTTACTGAAATCATCAACGATTTCCCTGTAGCAGAAGGCGCATCATTCGTTTCTGGTAACAATCTGAACTACGTAAGCATCTTCGGAATTTGGGCATTCTTCATCTTCTTCAAACAGTTCAGTATCACCAACAACATGTTGAACTCTTACCGTTACCTAGCGGCAAAAGACTCAAAGAACGCGAAGAAAGCGGCACTGTTGGCATGTATTCTGATGACGATCGGTCCAATCATTTGGTTCATGCCACCTTGGTTCGTTGCAGGACAAGGCGTTGACCTTGCAGCACATTACCCAGACGCAGGCTCTAAAGCAGGCGACTTCGCTTACCTTTACTTCGTAGAGCAATACATGCCAGCGGGTATGGTGGGGCTTCTAATCGCAGCGATGTTTGCGGCAACTATGTCTTCTATGGACTCAGGCTTAAACCGTAACTCTGGTATCTTTGTAATCAACTTCTATCAACCGATTCTTCGTCCAAACGCGACAGAGAAAGAGCTGATGATTGTGTCTAAGTTGATGTCTACCTTCTTCGGTCTAGCTATCATCCTTATCGCGCTGTTTATCAATTCGCTAAAAGGCTTGAGCTTGTTCGACACCATGATGTACGTGGGTGCACTTATTGGCTTCCCAATGACCATTCCAGCATTCTGTGGCTTCTTCCTTAAGAAGACTCCGGACTGGGCAGGTTGGGGTACGCTAGTGGTCGGTGCGATTGTGTCTTACATCGTTGGTTTCGTGATTACCGCTGAAATGCTACAAAACTTGTTCAACCTAGAGCCTCTAACAGGCCGCGAATGGTCTGACTTGAAAGTTGCAGTAGGTCTGATTGCGCACCTAGTGTTTACTGGCGGCTTCTTTGTTCTTTCGACATTGTTCTACAAACCACTAGAAGCGTCTCGTCAGAAAGATGTTGATACCTTCTTCAACAACCTTGCGACACCATTGGTTTCTGAATCAACAGCACAGAAGAAACTGGACAACAAACAACGTCACATGCTGGGCTCACTGATCGCAGTGTCTGGTGTGGCAGTGATGGCGATGTTTGCTCTACCGAACCCATTCTGGGGAAGAATGATGTTCGTACTGTGTGGCGGTATCGTATTCGTAGTTGGTTTGCTGTTGGTGAAAGCTGTAGACGACTCGGTTGAGGATGCGAAACAAGCGAAAAAAACAGCTTAAGTTAGCTAACCAGTTAAACAAGTAATTAAACATAAAACGGCTGAGCTCTAATGCTCAGCCGTTTTTTATTGTATGAGAAAATGAGCTTATAACGATTGGATAGGTGTCACAACAGGGGATTAATGGATGCTTTGAGTTTGACCAGAAGAGATGAATTAGATAAGGCGTGACGAGATGTACATCAGCAGAGCTTGCAGGTCGACACTGCTTCGAGTCTTTTGCAGACGTTCATTGACCTGATCGTGAAGCAGGTTTCGAGTTAGGTTGGTCGCCGCGACAATGTGCTCACGCTGTGGCTTGGTTGGCAGAACAAGAGCAATGGCCACATGCACTTCGCCGATACGTGATGCCCAGTCAATTGGGTCGTCACTGACGATAACCGCAATCGAGAGATCTTGAGTCGATTCAAACATCACATGCGGCAGTGCAATACCCGGTGACACGCAGGTTGAAGAGCGTTCTTCTCGCTTAATAAATGCCAGAATCAATTCATCTGGGTCTTCTGGGTAAACAAGGTGAGCGAGCCCTTTTAAGCACTCAAATTTGGTCAGTTGGGTTTGCGCCTTAGCGTGGTGCCATTTGATGTCACAAGGCGGGCATATTTGTGGCATTCGCTGGATTAAATCTTTAGAGAATTCATGGTTCACTTGTGAGCCAACCATGTCGTAATGCTCAGCAATTACATCTTTGAGAACGAAACAGGCCAGCTCCGCATCAATCCCAACCGCGGTTATCTGACACAAATCACCACGAAGTAAACCTACTTGCAGCATCGCAACGGATTTGGAGAGATCAGCGGTTCGATTTTGAGTGATGTTGATAATGCGGATGTTGCTTTTGAACTTCTTCGCTAAGCGAGTCAGCGGCTGCGCGACATGTGAGTTTGCGGCAGGATCGTCAACGAAGAAGGTGATCTGATATTCGTTCATGAAAGGTTTAGGTTCGACAATGCTTAATAAAGACTTTATCGACATTCAACAACACCTCTTCCATGGGAATGAATAAGGTTTTAGCTGGGTCGAAGCGGCTTGGCTGTTCAATGTCGATATCAGAGACGATCAACACCTTGTCTGCGAGAGTAATATCTTGGGCGGTCAGTAAGTTTTCAATACCCATAGCGCCTTGCGTCTCAACCTTGATTGAAACGTTGAACTTAGGGGCTGTTTTATTTAAAGCATCAGCTGCCATATAAGTATGCGCAATGCCTGTAGGGCACGCAGTTACCGCTACAATTCTCATTATTATTCTCGGCTTAATCTCGTCCCTGTTACGTTACATAAGCTACCTTTCAGAAGCTACCTTGGAAAAGCTATCTTGCATGGGAACTTCAGTATGGAAAGCTCGCATGACAGAGGGACGATATTGTTATGGGTTCTGTGGATTTTATGGATTGGCGTTTTTTATTCCAAGGTGAAAGTCACACTCTGAGTTCTTGGTTACAATAATCCAGTTAATGCACCTTTCGTCCTATATATTGAGTGCCTTCACACCGTTAATCTTTTCATCTTATTAACCTTATCACTTACGTAATTACTTCAGTCTGAAATCAGGCGAGGCAGAGCAGCATATGGATATCACCAACATTATCGAGCCCGAAATCATCTGCTTAGATTTACAAGCAGACTCAAAACAGGCGGTATTTGAAGAGCTTGTTGAACTGCTAGACCGTGCCGGTAAGCTCTCCAATAAACGTGAATTCCTTGATGATATCTGGAAGCGTGAAGCCATCGGTAATACAGGTTTTGACGATGGTATTGCGATTCCACACGCGAAAAGTACTGCCGTAGCTAAACCTGCTGTGGCGGTAGGTATCAGCCGTTCTGGCATCGATTATGGCGCAGACGGCGGCGAGCTGTCGGATGTGTTCTTTATGCTCGCTTCTCCCGATAACCACGACGACCACCATATCGAGGTACTAGCTCAGATTTCGACCAGACTCATCGAAGATGGCTTTGTTACAAAATTAAAGGCGGTGGAGTCGGTCGAGGAAGCTCAAGAGCTGTTTCTCGAAGCCAATTTTGAACCTTTCGATAGTTACGCCTCTAGCCATCATGAAGTGTATGTCGAGCCACTCAGCCCTTGGGCACAATCTCTTAATCGCCTTAAAGAACACTTGTTATACGGCACCTCACACATGATTCCATTCGTGGTCGCGGGTGGTGTGCTTTTGTCTTTGTCGGTAATGATGTCGGGTCATGGCGCAGTGCCTGAGAGTGGCGTTCTGGCTGACATCGCACAAATGGGCATCGCAGGGTTAACCCTGTTTACCGCCGTGCTGGGTGGTTACATTGCGTATTCAATGGCCGACAAACCGGGTTTAGCACCGGGCATGATTGGTTCTTGGGTCGCGGTCAATCAATACAACACCGGATTTCTCGGTGCGATTGTGGTCGGCTTCTTCGCGGGCTTTGTGGTTAATCTACTCAAGAAGATCAAACTGCCAGACAGCATGATCTCGCTGAGCTCTATCTTCATCTATCCACTAGTCGGTACCTTTGTCACCTGTGGGGCTGTGATGTGGGTGATTGGTTCTCCTATTGCCCAAGTGATGCTAGAGATGAACCAAATGCTCACTGGCATGGCCGGATCAGGAAAAGTGGTGTTGGGTAGCATTTTGGGTGCGATGACTGCCTTTGATATGGGCGGCCCGATCAATAAGGTCGCAACGCTGTTTGCCCAAACTCAGGTTAATACTCAGCCATGGTTGATGGGGGGCGTCGGTATTGCGATCTGTACGCCACCATTAGGCATGGCTCTGGCGACTTTTATATCGCCGAAGAAGTTTAAACGAGACGAACGCGAAGCCGGAAAAGCCGCAGGCATCATGGGAATGATTGGCATCAGTGAAGGTGCGATTCCTTTTGCAGCCGCCGATCCTGCGCGCGTTCTGCCTGCTGTTGTTGCTGGTGGCGTAGTTGGTAACGTGGTCGGCTTTATGTTCCATGTAGTGAACCATGCACCATGGGGCGGCTGGATTGTGCTGCCGGTGGTGGATGGCAAGATTGGCTATATCGTCGGCACGCTCGCAGGGGCTCTAACGACGGCTCTGATTGTGATACTGCTGAAAAAGAACGTGGTCGAAGGCGAAGCGAATTCTAATCAGTTCACGGGTGGCTCGGTAACGGAAGAGGGGCAAGCGGATGTATTGGCGATCACTTCTTGTCCGTCTGGTGTTGCCCATACATTCTTAGCGGCGAAATCGTTAGAAAAGGCGGCGCATCATCTTGGAGTTCGGATTAAAGTCGAAACACAAGGTGCCAACGGGATAGGTAATCGCATCACGCAGAAAGATATTGAAAGAGCGAGGCTGGTGATCTTTGCTCACGATGTGGCGATTAAAGAAGTAGAACGCTTTGCGAACGTGAAAACGTTAGATGTCAGTACTAAGGAAGCGATGCTTAATGCTCAGGCGTTGATCATGAGAAAGGTGTAACTCTTTAAACCGCAAAGTTTATCATCTATAAAGTTAACTAGATCAAAACTAAAAAGACTCCGCTCAGGCCGGTTAAGGTGAAAGTGGAGTCTTTTTGTATCGCTTTCTAATGTATAAGTTCAGCCCTTAAAAAGGGTGGTACTTAAATACGTCTTCAACCATAGAATTAAGTAAATCGATATCGTCACAGGTTTTGGCGTAAGTACGCAGGCCTGCGATCTGAACCTGAACATGTCGAGCAAGTTGCGTCGGCTCGCGCTCTTTGCTGATCTCACCCAGTTCTTGTGATTCTGCAATCAGCTTGGCGAACTCACCTTCCATTATCTTAAGTGACTTCTTCGCTTCTGCTAACAATTCTGCGTGTTCATCAGTCAGTTCTGCGACCGTTTTAGCCAGCATACACATGCCATTTGGCGAACTTTGTTTCGATTCGACAACGGCGCGTTTTACGAAATTTTCGAGCGCTTTGATCGGCGATTCGGTTTCACTGCGAAAGCGGTTTAGATTGAGGATGCCAAGTTCGGTATAGCGAGCCAATGTCTCTTTAAACAAGCCTTCTTTGCTGCCGAACGTCGCGTAGATGCTGCCTGGACGCATATCAATCACGTCTTGCAGGTTACGCATAGAAGTCGCATGAAAGCCCTTTTCCCAATACAGGTTCGTTGCTTTATCTACTACATCTTGTCTATCGAACTTCGCTGTCTTGGCCATAACATCTACTTCATTAATCTGAACATATGTTCAATATCTTATGCTGAACGCCCGTTCTAGTAAAGGTGTGTTTAGCTGCTTTGCGCAGGCTTAGAACATCAAAGAGTTAATAAAACATCCAGATCATCAGGAAATAATCTTAATCATCAATAACTTCTACGGTCTTGTGCTGAGCGCCGTAGTAGGTGCCTTCATCGATGGTGTACATCAATGTTGCTTCGCACTCTGGACAATCGAATTCCTCATTGGGTTCAATAGCCGCTTCTTCTACCCATTCCCAACCGATATGTTCTTCGCAAGCGGGACAATCCATACAATATCTCTCAGTTGTTGTCGCATATTTATTGCGAATCTCTACTTTGATAATTCGGCATTATACATATTTAGTTAACGAGGAATAGACAGTTAATCAGCGCAGAATAGGGAGTTGATTAGTTGTGAATCAATCGCTGGTGAGCGTTGAATCTATAGTTAGTTCTGAATATATCGTTTTCTCTGAGCACATAATTGGTGCAGGCCTACCCCTTTTGGGTAGTTAAAGTGTGTCAGATTTCAGTCGCTTACGTCAATAAAATGTTGTCGCATGTGTTTTGGGTATCGTTAGGTCGCTTAGCTAACAGTTTTATCGGTAAATCAATGAATTTTGTAAGGTTAAATGTTAACTTCATCGCATCGCGATCTGTGTGGCACGGTAATTGATGCACATTGATCAAGTTGAATAATTATACAGTCACAATTGAGGCGCATCTTATTAAGGGTGTGCGAGTTAGATGACTGAAAAGATTTGTTAGCTGCTAGGGAAATGATAATGAAATTAACCGATATGTCTTTTAAGCAAAAAATCATCGCTTTGCTTATTTTACCGATCTTGGGATTTCTATGGCTTAGCGTTTCTGCGATTTCAAAAGGCGTAGAAACCACCAGTGAATTGTCTTCATTAAACCAACTTACCCGTTTGTCGGTTGTGTACAGTGAACTTGTGCATGAGTTACAAAAAGAGCGTGGAATGACGGCTGGGTTTATCGGCTCACAGGGCACTAAGTTTGTCAGTGAACTACGTGCACAAAGAGCCAGTGCAGATAATAGACGTAATCTGAAAACCGAATACTGGCAATCTGCTGAAATCGATTTACCGCAGATCACTCGGCTGAACACTGAAATAAGCCAAAGCCTAAATCAAATTACTTCTATTCGTAATCGGGTCGATTCTCAATCGATTCCGCTGTCTGAGGCTTTGGGTTATTACACCCAACTTAATGCAAAGCTGCTGAGCGTATCGGCGTTAATTGCTGAGCTTAGCTCTGATGCTGCCATCACCACTGAAACCATCGCTTACTACAACTTTTTACAAGGTAAAGAGCGAGCGGGTATCGAGCGTGCTGTCCTAAATAATACCTTCTCTAAAAATGAATTTGGCCCAGGCATGTTGGTTAAATTCATCTCTTTGGTGACTGAGCAAAATACCTATTTCTCAAACTTTGAGGTATTGAGTAACCCAGCTAACGCTCGTTTCTTTGAACAGCAATTGAATGATCGTTCGGTGGCAGAAGTAGAAAAGCTTCGTGGTTTGGCTGAATCTAAGATGAGCGGTTTTGATGTTGATCCTGTGTACTGGTTCTCGCAATCTACCGCTCGTATTGTTCAGCTAAAGAAAACAGAAAACCGCCTAGCAGAGTCGCTTATCGCACTGACAGAGAAAAAAATGTCAGAGGCGCAGTCTGCGATGATGATGAGTATTGGTCTGTTTGCTTTGATAACCTTGTTCGCGACCTTCGTGAGCTATAAGGCGATCAGCGACCTGACGATGAGAGTAAAAGATCTTACAGTGATGTTGTCTAAGGTTCGTAATGACAACGACTTAACAGTTCGCGCTAAGTTCGTTGGCAACAGCGAGCTTGGACAGATCTCTTCGGCACTCAACGAAACGCTAGAGAAGTTTTCAAACGTTATCGACAACCTGTCTCAGTCGAGTCTGACCTTAGCTTCAGCCGCTGAAGAAACCTCACAAACCTGTCACTACAATTCGAACACGCTAGTGCAACAACAAGACCAAATTGGCTTGGTTGCGACGGCGACAGAAGAGTTATCAGCAACGGTAAATGAGGTGGCGACTAAAACTCAGCAGACAGCAAGTTCCGCTAAACTGGTCGATGAGCAGTCTCAAGAAGGTTTGAGTACGGTTCAAAACTCTTACCACTCTATCGAAAAACTGGCATCTGAAATTAATGATCTAGCGGAAAAGATCACGCACTTACACGAGAGCAGTAATAACATCAACAGTGTGATTGATGTGATTAAGTCCGTCGCTGAACAGACTAACTTGTTAGCATTGAACGCGGCAATTGAAGCGGCAAGAGCGGGTGAGCAAGGTCGTGGATTTGCGGTAGTGGCTGATGAAGTTCGCACGTTAGCACAGCGTACTCAGCAGTCGACAGCTGAAATTGAAGGTTTCATCAGCTCGTTACAGTCTGATGTGCAAACCGCGTTTAATGTGATTGATAACAGTCAGAAGATGTCGTCTAAAGCGGTTGAGGATTCAAAAGAGGTGGAACACACCTTACAAGGTATCTCAGCATCGGTGAGCGAGATCTTTAGCATGACTGAGCAGATCGCAACCGCTACCGAAGAGCAAGCGGTAGTGACTCAAGATATTGCTCAAAACGTCATGGCAGTAGAGCAGAAGTCGACAGAATCTACGACAGGTGCAACGCAAATAGCTGCAACAGCCAAAGAACAAGCTCAGTTAGCAGCTTCATTGAAAGATATTGCGAGTACGTTTAAGAGCTAACTAGCAAGCACTCCAATAAGAAGTAAAATGCCCGTTAGTCTCTACTTTTAATAGCAGGACTAACGGGCTATTTGTATCTGCTGTCTTCTAAATGGCAACAGATAGTCCATTCAATGGAATCTACCCCATAAACCAAGACACCAAAACCAAATGTCGCCATTAATGCCGTGTCGCCACCGGCTGCTGTGTAGCTGCCTTCGGTTTGTAGGTGAGGGAAGTCAGGTCTGCGAACCTTAACTACCATTGCGAGTGGGCCCCAGATAGCTAGGAACACCAGGACCATGCCTGCATAGTCCAGCATGCTTACAAACTGGCTAGCGAACAGCTCAGCTAATACCAAAGGTAAGATGAAGGTTAGCGCATAAGCCAACGCTTTGTTGTTGGTCACCGCATCTTTGTTTTGGTCGTAAAGCGCCATCGACACGCCGAGGAAAGAAGTCACCAAGGCCAGAGCAGAGAGCAGAGCGATCACCACTTTCAACCAAGCAGATTGGCCGCTGAACGCAGAGATCAACTCAGAGATATTGTGGAACTGGCTGATCGCGTCTGTGCCGAGGTTGCCGATAATCGCGAATAACCAAGTCAGGTAGCAAATTAATGGAATCACTGAGCCAAGCAGAATCATATTGCGGATCTGCTTTTGAGTCGCTTCACGGTTGTAGATCACCAGTGATGGGATCACCACCATAGAGGCAAAGCTGGTAAAGATAACCGCGCTGTATTGCACCACATCATTGGCTGTGTATTGGCTGGTTTGAGTTAGGTAATCAAGGCGAATGTTGCTAAATAATGACGCGATAACGATAAACAGCATCACGACCATCAAGATGAATAGCCCGCGATTCAGTTTGTCGATATAAGACTTGCCCGAGACGACGATAGCACCCATCAATAGGCTGAAAATGGTATACGCAACGGATGCTGATACATCGACACCAACGTCGAGCAGTAGCTTATGAATGATGTCACCGACACCCAAGATATAAGCGATCAACACGCCCTAATAAATTTTGAATTTTTCTAAAAAATTTAAGCAGGAATTTCTGGTGTATATGTGTGGTTGATTTAAGTATTCACTCGGTGAGTTTATTTATCGTTTAGTTAACGTTCGTCCATTATTGAATGATTTAGAAATTGGCAAAATTCAGTTAAAAAGAAGTATGTTTATGAGCTAATTGTTTTCAATTCATCAAGTTTAATACTTCTCCTTTCCTGAATCCCGTTCAGGCAATGTCGATGACTAACCGTTCTATGGGTAAAAGACACGCTCAGATCGCTTTATCAATTTGAAGGTAAATAGGTAAAGAACGAGAAAAGTGTCGAAAATTCTGTTGACCTGACTACAACTTCATAGTTTATCTTTACTACTGAAATGAGGGAGAAGTGGATGTATCGCATATCTGAATTAGCGGAGCTCGTTGGCCTGAGCCGTTCAACGCTTTTGTACTATGGAAAGTTGGGTTTGATAGAAGCTCAACGCACCAATAATGGTTATCGAAGTTATTCCGAACGCGACTTGCAGCGTGTGAAATTGTTGCAGCAGTTACAAGCGGGTGGACTGACGTTGAAAGAGTGTCAGGCGTGTTTGGATGCCAAGGTTGACCGCTCCTTGTTACAAAACCGACTCGAACAATTGGACGAAGAGATCGCTCAGAAACAGCGTTCGAGAGATCTTTTATCGGCCTTGTTAGGCGAGAGTGGTTTGCAAGATTGGCATGAATCGATGGACAAGGTGGCGCCTGATGCGCATCTCGATTGGCTCATTAAGCAAGGCTTTGATGAGAAGCAAGCACTGCGACTGAAATGGCTTTCAAAAGACATGAACGATCATGACCAGTACATGGCGGATTTTGAGGTGATCTTTGAGGGTTTACAGCGTTTAGGGCCAGGAACAGCGGAAGATACTTTAGCGGCGTTGGTACACGTTTCGGTTTCTCCTAAACGTGTGCTTGAGATCGGTTGTGGTAAAGGTATTGCCACCTCTGTGTTAGCGAAAGCCTTAGTAGAACATCAAGTGGATGTGCAAATAACGGCGGTAGATAATGATCAACCGAGTTTAGATGTTCTGACTCAGCAAGCACAGGTTCTTGGCTTAGAAAGCAACGTCAAAACCGTATGCGCGAGCATGATGGATCTGCCGTTTGAAGCTAAGTCGTTTGACCTAATTTGGTCGGAAGGCAGCGCTTACATCATGGGTGTTGAAAAGGCGCTAAAGCAGTGGCGAAATTTACTCAGTGATGACGGCATATTGGTCGTTAATGATTTGGTGTGGAATACCGAACAACCTAACGAATCGAGCAAAGCGTTCTGGCAAAAAGAGTATCCAGACATGACGACGGTATCCGAGCGAATTAAACAGGCACAAGCTGCGGGTTATGAAGTCTTGGAGCACTTTGCACTGAGCGATGCTGGTTGGCTTGCGTATTACCAGCCCTTTCAAAAGCGAGTAGAAGCGCTTAAAGCAACGATGCCGAACTCAAAAGCGCTCGTAGATTGCGACAATGAAGTTAAACAATTTTTCGATAGCAACACATCAAAGAACGGCTTGGATCAACAGCCTTTGAAAGGTTCTGAACAACGTGATTTTGATTATCAGTTCTTTGTGCTCAAGAAATTAAAGTAAGTGAGTAACACCATGAAATTTAGACAATATAATTCAAGCGAAATCGAAACGATCACTCAAGTTTTCACTCAAACCTTTACGGATTCAGAAGGTGAGAACGAAGGTAAAACTTTGGGTGAGCTTGCCAACGATCTTTTAACGACCACAGCTCCGACAGAGCTATTTTGCTTTGTTGTTGAAGATGATTCTAGTGAGTCGGATGCGGATAGTACGATTGTAGGCTCGATTATCTTTACGTCGCTTTCATTTGACGATGAAACCAAGGCATATTTGCTTTCGCCAGTCGCGGTGAGCACTCAGGTGCAAAAGCGTGGTATTGGTCAGCGCCTGATTAACTCCGGTTTGCAGCTCCTAAAAGAGCAGGGTATTGAGCTTGCAGTGACGTACGGTGATCCTAACTACTATTCAAAAGTGGGCTTTGAGCAAATTACCGTTGAGCAAGTCCCTGCGCCCTTTGAATTGAGTTTCTCTCACGGTTGGTTGGCTCAATCGTTGACTGGTGGTGAAATTAAAGTAACAAGTGGCAAGTCGAGCTGTGTTAAAGGCTTGGCCCACGCAGAATATTGGTAGCCGCTTGCAAAAAAATTGAGAAAAAGAGAAAGCCCATCAGGTGTTTGCCTGTTGGGCTTTCTTGTTATGAACGAAGACATTCTTCTGGCTTCAATGTATAAATTGAACAACTGTTCAAAATAACACTTGAACGATCGTTCTTGTTTGATCTATATTGTTTTTACACCAACGGAGAACATTCATTAATTGCTCCGTGATTGAATAACTTTAGAACCGAAAATTGATAGGGATAGAGCAATGAGCAACTTCAAAATTCACTCAGTAGAATCCGCGCCAGAGCAAAGCCAACCTATTCTTGAGGGCGCTAAAAAGCAGATGGGCAGAGTGCCGGGCTTGTTTGGTGTGTTGGCTGAATCTCCAAACACACTTAAGGCTTACACTCAGCTTCATCAGGCGTTTAGTGACTCATCTTTCGATGCTGAAGAGCTAACGGTTGTTTGGCAAACCATCAACGTTGAACACGAATGCCACTACTGCGTTCCTGCACACACTGGCATTGCACATTCAATGAAGGTTGATCCTGCAATCACCGAAGCACTGCGTAATCGCACAGATTTACCCACTGAAAAGCTGCAAGCCCTGCATGATTTTACGCTGAGCATGGTACGTAACCGCGGCAATGTGCCTGAAAGTGAAATGGCAGCATTTTTCGAAGCGGGCTACGGTCAGCAACAAGTGCTAGAAGTAATTCTTGGCCTGTCTCAGAAAGTGATCAGTAATTACGTAAACCACGTTGCTAAAACGCCAGTCGACAAAGTTTTTGAACAGTTCGCTTGGCAAGGGTAATCGTATTTAACTAACCATCGTATTTAAGCAACTCAAGATATGATAATGATGAAAGCCCCACTCAGTTGAATGGGGCTTTGTTGTTTTGGTCTAAATGGTAATTAGAAAGGTAACCTAACGCACGTGCTTAGCGATTATCTTCGCTAGTGTCACTACCCCTTCTTTCCACTCTTTGCTCTCTTCAATATTGGCGACAGTGAAGCGAAGGCAATGTTTATATTGGTCATTCGTCCCAAACACTGTGCCGGGTAAAATCCCCAACTTATGCTTTAAACAGTCTTGATAGACCGCGTAGCTATCGACTGACTCAGGCAGTGTTATCCAGTTTAAAAAAGAGCCTTCAGGTCTTGATAAGTGGTAGCGCTCGACAAGGTGAGGGTGACTATCCAATGCTTGAATTAAAAGGCTTTGGAATTGCTTTTGATTGGTTTGGTAAAGCCGTTTCATTTTCGAAAGGTGACTGCGGTATTTGCCTGTGGTGAGGAACTGCCCCACTGCCGATTGCATTAGGTTGGAACTCCCCATGTTGTCGCACAAGAGGTACTTTTCGATCAAAGGCTGGTAACGACCGGATAGTAGCCAGCCGACTCGCAAGCGTGAGTCTAAGGTTTTAGACAATGAGTTGACGTAGATAACTCTATCTTGATCATCAAGCTCTTTGAGGCTGGCAATTGGTGCGTCAAACGCTAAGCTGCCGAAAACATCATCTTCGATAATAGGCAAAGATCCGGTTATCTCCAACAAGGCTTTTCGATTAGCAAGAGGCATTCTAGAGCCTGTCGGATTGGTAAAGTTTGGCGTTAGCAGTAAGGTTTTCACTTCCCATTTGTCTAACGCGCTCTGTAGTGATGGAATATCAATACCGTGGCTAACACTGCTTGGAATCTCAAGGGCTTGCAAGCTAAGCGACTCAAGTAAAAGTAGATTACCGAAGTAACATGGTGACTCGACGGCCACTATGTCGCCGGGCTTGGTGAGCGCACGCAGAGCCAGGCTGATCGCCTGTTGAGCACCATGAGTAATCGCAATCTCTTTCGATCCCGCAGGCACACCAAGATCATGGGTGATCTTTAACAATTGCTTTACTAACTGCTCATCTCCAGGAGGCAGTTGGTAATAACCGGGAAGCTGAGTTTGCAAACGGCTATGCCGACCGATTTCGGCGTACAAGCTACGAATCGCAGGGTTATTGATGTTCGGGTGTGCTGAGCCTGCCAGCAACTTCAGACGACCTTTTGGACGAGAGAGTACAGACTTGGTGACCGACAACAGGTCAACTTTTTGAGGTTGGTTTGGCGAATCCCAGCTTGTGGTGTTGGGTGCTTTCACGCGATAGCCAGATTTAGGTACTGAGTAAACCCAGCCTGTCGCTTCCAGTTCTTGGTAGGCACGAATCACGGTATTTTTACTCACGCCAAGCTGTTCGCTTAACTGACGAATTGAGGGAAGGCGATCGTCTGGATGAAAGAGTCCTTTATCGATCTGAGCCTTAATATGTTGTTCGGTAGCAAGGTATTTATTGCCGCTGACTTCTGCTTCCACGTTATTCTCCCTCGTTGCTCACTTTTAATCTGTAACCATTTAAAGTGTTATATCTGTGTCTTTATTAGTTATCTGTACCCAACTAAGGTAGCAGCATTGATGAAGAGTTGACTAGAGGTTTGTAATGCTGATTAAAATGATTCCGTTTGTGTTTGTAATATTGTGGTCGTCAGGCTTTGTCGGCGCACGTCTTGGTGTGGAATACGCCGAACCCGCAACATTACTTTCACTGAGGATGGCAGCCAACGTGGCGCTGTTCTTGGTTTTGATTGCAATCCTTAAGCGTCGTATCCCTCGTGGTCGAGCATTCTTCCACGCTTGTGTGGTCGGCATCTTGATTCATGGTTTCTACCTTGGTGGCACCTATCTGGCGATTGATATGGGTATGCCCGCCGGGCTGAGTTCTCTACTTGTTGGCTTGCAACCGATTCTTACCGCATTGATTATGATCAGCTGTACTTCTCAGCGTTTTAATTTTGCACAGTGGTTGGGATTAGCGCTTGGTTTTGCGGGTATCAGTTTGGTGTTGATGGGCAATATTGAATGGCAGTCAGAAGACCAAAAAGGCTTGGCAACGTTATTGTGTTTGGTTTCTTTAGTGGGTATTACCTGCGGCACTCTGTATCAGAAGCGTTTTTGTCAGGGGACAGATATGGTCGGCGGTGCGATGGTCCAATACTTGGCTTCTGCTGCGCTGTTTCTACCGTTCGCAATGCGTTACGAAACGATGCAAGTGAACTGGACTGTAGAATTCACGTTGACTCTAACCTGGCTGGTGGTTGTTCTGTCTTGTGTTGCAATCCTTTTGCTGCTTTACATGGTAGAGCACGGTGCATCTTCAAGTGTGGCATCAGTGTTTTACTTGGTGCCACCGACGACAGCAATTCAAGCCTGGCTCATCTTTGGGGAATCGTTCGACTTCTACGGGGCAATGGGCTTCGCGTTGTCAGCAACAGCTGTGTATTTGGTGGTGAGGAAGCCGGAGTTAATTAAGGTCCGCAGACGAACAGCGTTAGAGAGGTAGTCTGTATAGCAAACTAATTCTACTTAAAGCTGATTACTAGAAACAAAAAAGAGCCTGAATATTCAGGCTCTTTCTGTATCAAATATTGGCTAGCGACTTTTTATTAGCGCTTCATCAAGCAAGCGTATGCCGTAGTAAACGGCGCTTCTTGGTATTGTTTAAGGCCAGTTTCTTTGAACTTCATCATTAGAGGGTTACGTTTAAGGCTCTCTTTGATGTCAGCCGGTGATACAACGGTTACGTCTAGGCCGTCGATCAGTTGAATTGCTGCTTCTAGTTTGAAACCAAAGCCACCACCAGCAAATTTGCCTTTAGTTTGGCGCTGACGAATTACAACTTTATCTACTTGGTAATCTTCCATTAACTTTGCAAAAGAGAATTGAAAGTCTTTCATATTCTGTGTGTCGTTTGCGTCGCTAATTGAAACTTTAGAAACTCGGCAATCAGGAATGTTAAATACACCATCTGATAGAGAAAGAAGACAGATGACTGCATCGTTACCTTTGATTTCAACACCACAAATTTTCATGTTCTTACCTACTTATTTTAGAGCCCTACATTATGGTGTTATTTCTAACACTTCTCCAGTATTTGCGCGTATCAGCAGCAAATAAGTCTAAATCAGAGAGTATTTTAGTCGCCGAAAGTTAACCTTTGATTGAAAAAACATCACACGAATTTACGGTATCGTTTGCTATGAGATGAAGCTCACAAAAGCTTAGCGGGATTTTATATGTGTGCTGTATATTGCGCGCGCATCCCTATTTGAAGTGTGGTTATTAATCCCAATGAATATCAATAATCTTTCGATTAAGAGTAAAATCGCGATCCCGCTGTTGGTGATTGTGATTGTTTTTTCTACCGTTACTGTGCTCAACGTTATCAGATCAAATGCTCAAGCTGCGATTAATAATGAGCTCAATAATGTGGTTCAGCCCGTGTTAGACAATTTGGAAGATGGGTATCGTGACATTTATCAAGTTATCGCTTCTGCTCAAGGTCTATTACTCTCGAAAGACCAAGCGGCGATTGAGTACCAAAAATTTGAATTTAAAGACAACGCTTACAAAGCGGTTCCTCGTTTTGAAAGTGTCGAAACCTTGTATCAAGCGGGCGTGTTGGATCCATCTTCACGTGGCGAGTTATCAAAGCTTGTTAACGCGATGAGCAAGTGGGTGGCACTGCACGAGCCAATGTTCGCTGATCCGGCAAACGCAGACCAATACAATATTGATTACTCACCAGCGCTTGACGCAGAGTTTGCGATCATTCGTACTCAATTGCGCGATATCCGAACTCTGATCGAATTGAAACAGAAAGAGCTTCGCCAGCAAGCCGATGACTCTATTGAATCAAGCAAATTGATCATTGAAGTAGGTATGGCCGTTGCTGTTTTCGCTGCATTTTTCGCTATGTGGTTATCGAATCGCTTTATCGTTCAGCCAATCCAGAACGTAGAGAAAGCGATGAATGAGATCGCATCGGGCGACGGTAACTTGTCTCAACGTATGAAGGTCGAAGGTAATGACGAGATCGCTCGTTTGAGTTCTGCTTTTAACCAGTTTGTTGGCAAGATCCATGTCACCGTGGAGCAAGTTATTCTCACATCGAACGCAGTACGTGGCGAGATGGAAAACATCAAATCACTCACGCAAAGTGTTGCTGAATTCTCGTCTAATCAACAGCGAGAAAGTGAAGTGGTCGCGGCTGCAGTTCATGAAATGCAAGCAACCAGTGAAGTGGTGAGTGGTAACGCATTAGATGCGGCAACCGCAAGTAACGTTGCAAACCATGAAGTGGAATCGGCCGATACTACGCTTGGCTTAACTGTTACTTCGATTGAACGCCTTGCTCAAGATATCGAGAACGCGGGTGGTGTGGTTCAAGAACTAGATACAGACGTGAAGAACATCGCCTCAATCCTTGGCGTGATCAAAGGTATTGCAGAACAAACCAACCTACTTGCTTTGAATGCGGCTATTGAAGCGGCACGAGCGGGTGAACAAGGCCGTGGCTTTGCGGTTGTGGCTGATGAAGTTCGAGCGCTTGCGAGTAAAACTCAAGACAGCACTGGCGAAATCCAATCAATGATTGAACGCTTAGAAGTGGGTGCTAAACACGCGGTTGGTGTGATGACTGAAAGCAAAGTGAGTGGCGAGAAAACCATTGTTCAAGCGGGTACTGCGGCGTCTTCTTTGAGCGAGATTCGTAATTCTATCGGTATGATGAACGAAATGAACACTCAAATCGCGACTGCGGCTTCGCAACAGTCTCAAGTGTCTGAAGAAGTGAATAAGAATGTTCAACGCATCGCTGAAAGCACCATGCAAATGGTTGAGATGGCAAGCAGCGCAGAAAATGCATGTATGGCATTGGCTGAACAGTGTGAAGCGCTAGATAGCCTTGTGTCTCAGTTTGAAGTGTAATTTTCAAAATTAGACAGACGCATATGAGCCGATAATGGTTGCTCGTATTGAGTCCGATTAATCAGCGGTGAACGACAAAAAAGCCCGCACTCTATGAGTGCGGGCTTTCTTTTTGACTAGGTGATCAGTTTTTAGACCTGATCAATCACTCAGTGTTAGCTGCTAAGACCGTCTTTGTATGTGTAACGGTAGTCCACTTTTACGTTCGCTTGGTAGTGGATGTCGCCGTTCATGTTAGTGATCTTTTTCACTTCCATATTTGCATCATCAATCTTGAACGAATCGTATTTGGTTGTCTGTTGGAACTGTGGCAGTTCTCTTGAAAGCTCAAAAGGTGTTTTTGCGCGTAACTCATCCATAAGGTTGGTGCCTGCATCGTATGCTTCGACTTCACTAGCATATGTGTCAGATTTTAGCGTTGTTTCTTGAATTGTTGTTTTAGTTGCTGCAAACGCAGTGGTGCTGAGTACAAGAGTTGATGCAAGTATGATTAACTTCTTCAAAGGGATACCTTACTTTGTTGTACCAGTGTTTTAGAGATTCTCACCCTAGCAATAGGGGATGAGGTTAATGTTAGGACAAAAATATGGTTCTGTAAGGGAATGACTATAGGTGCCGAAGATTAATGCACAGCGCATATCAAGCAAGGTGACACTGATATCTAACTTCAATACACTGTATGGGTAACCAAAGTTCAGCATAAGGTAAAGGCATGGCCAATTGGGAAGGGGTAAGTGAGTTTGTTGCAGTGGCAGAGCGTGAAAGCTTTACTGGTGCGGCGCAGAAGCTCGCTACGTCGGTGGCTCAAATCAGTCGGAGAGTAGCAAACCTCGAAGAACGACTCGCAGTGAAACTGCTCAATCGAACGACTCGAAAGGTGTCTCTTACAGAGGCTGGGCAACTCTATTACCAACAATGTAAGTTGTTGGTCGAAGGTTTAGAAATTGCTGAGCTTGCGGTCACGCAGATGCAATCAACACCCAAAGGCTTACTGAAAGTCACCGCGCCTGTGACTTATGGTGAGCGCCAACTCGCCCCAATACTGCATCAATTCTTAAAGCTTCACCCGCAAGTAGAGCTTGAGCTGATGCTGACCAATCAAAAGCTCGATCTTATCGATTCGGGTGTTGATGTTGCGATTCGTCTTGGCCGCTTGGAAGACTCAAGCCTTGTGGCAAAGAGGCTGTCTCAACGCCAACTTTATGTATGTGCAAGCCCTGAATATATTGAACGTTATGGCGAGCCGCATACATTATCAGAATTAAATAATCACCAATGTTTAGTCGGTGGATTTGAACATTGGCGTTTCAAAGAAAATAGACGCCCTCGCTCAGTTCGTGTTAACGGACGCATTAAGTGCAACAGTGGTTTAGCCTTGTTAGACGCAGCTAAGCAGAGCATTGGCTTGGTGCAGTTGCCTGAATACTATGTGAGTGAAGACCTTGATTCTGGTGAGTTGGTTGAGGTGCTGTCCGATTATCGAGATGACAAAGAAGGGATCTGGGCGCTTTATCCTCAGAACCGCAACTTATCTTCAAAGGTTCGCCTGCTGGTGGACTTCCTTTCTGAGCAATTGGATTAGTGTATGGCTTAAAACCTCCACCGATAAAAACGGGCTTCAGAATAGAGATTCTGAAGCCCGACGTGTTTTAGGATTAATTAGCGTTTGATTACGGCTTACTAGACCGAAAATGTATTAGACGGTGAAGCGATCTACCAAGTGATACAGCTCATTTGCACGACTGTTGAGGTTTTGGCTACCTGTACGGTTTTGATTCGCGAGTTCGGCCGATTGTGAGCTTTGGTCAGAAATCACCACGATGCGTTGAGATATCTCTTGGCCGACAATATTCTGCTGTTCAGTCGCTGTCGCAATAAGCGAGTTCATGTCCATGATGGTATCAATCGACGCTTGGATCTTCGCCAGTGCTTCGGCTGCGGCATTCGCTTCTTCCACGGTTTGCGCACTTCGGTTTTGACTTGAATCCATCGCTTTCACAGCAGCATCTGAGGCAGCTTTAAGTTGCTCAATCATCTTATGAATGTCGCCAGTGCTCTCTTGAGTACGGCTTGCTAGCTTACGTACCTCATCGGCTACTACAGCAAACCCACGCCCTTGTTCGCCCGCCCGCGCAGCTTCAATCGCGGCATTCAACGCAAGTAGGTTAGTTTGCTCGGCAATGTCTTGGATGACCGCCAATGAAGAGGAGATGTTTTGTACATCGCCTTCTAAACGAGACACCACGGTGTTCGCTTCTGATACTTCGCTCGCTAGGCCTGCCACCGAGTCTGCAGCTGCGTTTACGATCTGTTGCGCTTCTTTTGCATTGCCCTCTGCAAGCTTGGCGGAATCCGCCGCTTGGCTAGCGTTGCTCGAGATCTCTTGCGCCGTTGTGGTCATCTCAGTCATCGCTGTTGCAACTTGTTCTGTCTCTTCACGTTGCCCTGTAGCAATCTCGTCGACCTGCGCAGCACGAGAAGACATGCTAGATGTCTCGGCTACGACTTGCTGACCGACATCACTTACGCTGCGAATGATGGTTTGCAGGCTTGCCACAAAGGCATTGAAGTTCTCGCTGAGTTTTGTGAACTCGGGCGCTTTGAAGGTTTCCATTCGAGCGGTTAAGTCAGCTTCGCCACTCGCGAATGCGCTGATTGAACGATCAAACTGCTCGAATGGTTGCATGATGGTACGGTTGACGGCAACGGCAAACACAGCAACTACTAGGGCAATCAAACCACAGAATATAGCGATGGCCGTCAATGAGCTTTGTAACGCAGCATTTGAGCTCTCTTTCATCTCTGCGATGACCGCATCGATGTCGTCAGTATAGAAGCCTGTACCTAGCATCAAGTCCCACTGGGGAACGAATATCGAGTAGCTCAGTTTCGGTAGGGCTTCGGATTGACCAAGTTTTGGAAAGTAGTAGGTGGTGAATTCACCAAGCTTTGAGTTCTTGATCAAGTCACGAATCAGGTAGTTGCCTTTTTTGTCTTGCAGGTCGTAGTAGTTGTTACCAATACCATCGTTGTTTTGTCCAACAACCACTCGAACGCCTTTAGAGTCGTAGCCAAAGATGTAGCCAGATTCGCCATATTCGAGTGTTCTTAATGTTGGTAAGGCTTCTTCTAATGTTGCACCTCTATCCAAAAATGGGCTGATCGAAGAGTAGGCCATTTGTAGATACGCTTTGAGTTCCTTTTCTTTCATCGCCATCATATTGCTACGCGTCGATTCAACTTGCTGTGCGGTTAGCTCGGTGCTCTTCATATACGTCACGCTCATCATGCCAATTGCCATTAGTAGCAACGGAATGAAAGAGAGAATATAAAGGCGGTTTTTGATGGTTAGGGTCATGTCACGCTTCCTGTGTGATTATCTCATGCAATTTTCAACACATTATTAATGTGGTTTTAAAATGTAAATGGACTTGTTGTTGAATTGTTATCCAGAAATATTTTTGTTTTATAAACATGATGGCGGTTAGGTTTTTGACGTTAGAAGCCTTGCAACTAGGGGCTTAATGATAAAAAGAGCGGTTTGTTACGATGCTTTTGAATTTGGCGCTGCTTTGGTAGAATGCGACGCTTTGTAGCACCCTGCTATGTCTATTCGTTAAGTGAGAAAGATTCATGAACAAAAGCCATGTGACTATTGGTTTAACTAACCCAAAGAGCCCGACAAACGTTGGTGCTGTTATGCGCGCGGCTGGTTGTTACCAAGTCGACGAAGTTAAATACACAGGGCAACGCTACGAAAAAGCCGCTAAATTTCATACCGATACCAAGAGTGCTGCGCGTACTATCCCACTAACGGGTGTCGAGTCGTTTTTGGATAACCTTGATTCAGAAACGAAAATTGTTTGTGTAGAACTCGCTGAGGGTGCAACACCACTGCCGCGTTTTAAACACCCAGAAAATGCCATCTATATCTTTGGCCCTGAAGACGGTTCTATTTCTCAAGATGTCGCCGACAGAGCAGATCATGTTGTTTATGTACCAACAGTAGGCTGCATGAACTTGGCTGCGACAGTTAACGTGCTGCTTTATGATCGCCTTGCTAAGTCAGATGAAATGGACGAGAGCAACGAGCTCATTAAGAAAAGCCGCGATAACCGTAACCATCTGCTAATCAAAGAAAAGTAATTCTCTGCTTCTAGTGTTATCTATCCCGTACGCAATCGGATATTATCTTGAGTTCATCATCAGATAATTGAAGGGTTAGATAACACCATGGAAGACAAGCAATTACTTGCCGCGCTACAGCAACACTCTGTCCTCGATCTCTATCAGTTATTCCAAGAAGTTGGTCAAAACCGCTCTTTGTATGCATTACTAGAGAGGTTATCTTCCCTTAAAGAACATCATCAACTGAGTACTCGTCTTAGCCCTTTTAAGCCTCATATCGAAGGATTGCTAGCTCAATTTGATAGCGCCACGCCAGATAGCGAGATCCTCAAGGCAGTCGCTCTTCAGTCTGAGATTCAGCAACGAGGCCACAGTATGAGTCGTTACATCATGACATCAGATAACCATCGCCATTTTTCCCCAAGTGCAGACCTAGTCATGTTTGGTGATTCGATCACCGAATGGGCCCCGTGGGCGGATATCTTTCGCGATGTTTCGATGGTCAACCGTGGCTTAGCGGGTGACACCACAACTGGCATGTTGCGCCGTATTGATACCACGTTGAATGTGAAGCCAAAGCTGGTGTGTTTTATGGCAGGGATAAACGATTTAGCTCAGGGTTATGATGTCGACCATATCTACCAGAACTACATTGATATGCTTAAGGTGTGGCAAGAAAATGAGATTCGCATATTGGTGCAATCAACGCTTTATGTTGGCTCTAAACTGCAAGGTTTAAATCCGTCGGTTGAACTGCTCAATAGCAAGCTAAGCGAGTACTGTACACAGCAAGGCATTGCGTTCTTAGATGTGAATTCAGTATTGTCGCCTAATAAGCTGTTGTCGAACAAGTACTCGTGTGATGATCTGCATTTGAATGCGAAGGCTTATCAAACTTGGGCTGAGATACTTCAACCTACGATAGCTGAGCTACTAAAATAGACTCACGCAAAACGCTAGCTAGACCGATAAACAGCTTAGCTAATACAAGAAAAGCCAAACCCTAGATTTGTTTCGCGAACCATAAGGACATCAATGTGAACCTAAGACAATTGGAAGTCTTTTACGCCATTATGCAGACCGGAACCGTATCTGGAGCCGCGCGCAGCTTGCATGTGTCGCAACCAAACGTGACCCGTATTTTGGCGCACACGGAGCAACAACTTGGGTTTGGCTTATTCGAACGAGTTAAAGGGCGGTTGGTGCCAACGGTTGAGGCAAAAACCTTACTGCCAGAAGCGGAAAAGGTGTATCAGCAATTGGGGCAATTTCGATCTCTGACCAACAAAGTGAAGCAAGGCCATCAGCATTTACGCATTGGTGCGCCGCCGATACTGGCGACTAAATTACTAACTCAGGTAATAGCCCAAATGTCTCGGGAACAAGAGCTATCTTTTGAGTTGCTGACTGCAAACCGTGATGAGCTGTGTGCTGGGTTATTAAAGCATGAGCTTGATATTGCTATCGCGTTTGGCGATGAAGCACCGCCTGCGATATTAAGTGAAACGCTATTAACCGAATCACTAAAGGTTTTAGTTCCTTCCAATACGGTTGATCATTTCCCCGCGGAATTAACGTTAGATGATCTGATCAATTATCCGCTGCCAATCATCGGGCTCGATAGCCGCGATCCATTAGGCCTCCTGTTACATCAACGCCTTATTGCACGTGAGCAGCATTATCACCACCCGATATCTGTACGTGGGTATAGCGCCGCTGCGGAACTGGTCAAGCACCAAGCGGGGTTTGCGATTGTTGATCCGTGGACGGCAGAGCAATATCAAAATGACGATGCGGTCTGTGTGTTGCCGCTTCAACCAGACATCCAATTTTCGGTATCGATGCTTTGCGCAGAGCACACCCCTCAGTCGATTTCCGTTAAGCAATTTATCGCTTCATTGAAAATCCATACTCACCCTATAACTTAAGGTTATAGGCTCGCCATAAATAGGCATTCGGCAGCTTCGAAGTTCTTAATTAAAGTAAACCCATACAAGGGCTTATTAATTAGGAATACTCATGTCGATCGCTCAACCTTACCTTCTTTTTCTTGGGGATGTTACTGACCCACTCGCTGCAAAAACAGCTCGCGGTATTCATCAATGGCGACCAGAAATCTGCCTAGGTCAACTGCGTTTAACGGGTGATACCGTTTCACTGGGCTTAACGGATATGACCCTGCAAGAGGCGCAAGCGCAGGGCGCGAAGACGCTAGTGATTGGTACCGCAAATCCGGGTGGTGTTATTCCTGATTCTTGGCAGTCAACCATTATGGCCGCTGCAGAAATGGGATATGAGATTGCATCTGGCATGCACCAACGATTGAGCGAATTTTCACCGCTTGCTGACATGCAGCAACAAGGATTGACTAAGCTTCATGATGTACGCCATTTTGACGGTGTTCTTAATGTTGGTAACGGTAAGCTTCGTCAAGGTAAGCGCCTGCTTACTGTCGGAACTGATTGCTCAGTAGGCAAAATGTTCTCGGCATTAGCGATTGAAAAGTCGCTTAAACAAGCGGGAACATCCGCTCAGTTTAAAGCGACAGGGCAGACAGGTATTTTGATTGAAGGCAGCGGTATTTCGATTGATGCGGTGGTTGCGGATTTTATTTCTGGCGCAGTTGAAGCGATTAGCCCTGATTTTACCGACCACGATTGGGACATCATTGAAGGGCAAGGCTCTTTGTTCAACCCTTCGTTTGCAGGCGTGAGTTTGGGTCTTTTACATGGCGCACAAGCTGATGCCTTAGTGCTGTGTCATGAAGTTGGGCGACCACATATTCGTAACCTTCCTCATGCTAAATTACCAAGCATAGAACAGACGATTGAAGCCAACTTGCAAGCGGCGCGACTGACTAATCCAGACGCGAAGCTGGTGGGTATCTGCTTGAACACGTCGGCGATTAGCATTGAAGAGGCTGAGACATTGTGCCAAGAATGGACCACACTCTATCAAGTGCCAGTGACGGACCCAGTGCGCTTTGGTGTACAACACATTACTGATCATTTGCGACATTCACTTTAACGACTTCATCATTTCTACGTTTCCATTTGTTAAAGTGAACATCAACCGAGTGAAATTATGAAGATTACAGCTGAACCCATTATTATCGCGATGCAAACGCCTTTTCGCATCTCTCGTGGCAGTCGAACTGAGTGTCACGTTGTTCGTGTTTACATTGAACATGGTGGCAAACGAGCTCAGGGCGAATGCACGCCTTACCCACGATACGGCGAGTCATCGGAGTCTGTGTTAGCGCAAATCCAACAAGCGTCTAGCGCACTTGAAGCTATGTTTGAACGAGGCGTTACTGATCCGGCAGAGCTAAGAGATCATCTTCAGTCTTTATTGACCGGAGGGGCAGCGCGCAATGCGGTCGATTGTGCGCTTTGGGATTGTGAAGCTCAGCAGAACGACCAGACGTTTCCGAATAGCTTGTTTGAGTTGCCTGCTCAAATCGTGACTGCAATGACAGTCTCGATTGGCACGCCAGAAGGCATGGCGACTCAGGCTCGAGACTATGTCGCGAATGGTGCGAAACTTCTGAAAGTGAAGCTTGACGGCGAGCAGGTGGTAGAGCGTGTTCGCGCGGTACGAGAAGCTGCGGCAGATGTTCAAATTGTATTGGATGCGAATGAAGCGTGGACAGGATTGAATCTCGAAGAGTTGTTCAATCAACTGGTAGAATTTGATATTGCGATGATCGAGCAGCCGTTACCCCAACAGCACGATGCCTCATTGGCGCACATCAAGCACCCGATACCACTGTGTGCTGATGAAAGCTGTCATACCACTTCGCAACTTTCATCTTTGTTAGGCAAATATGAAATGGTCAACATCAAGCTCGATAAAACAGGTGGTTTGACCGAAGCATTGGTACTTGCTGAAGAAGCTCAAAGGCTAGGATTTACGCTGATGTCGGGTTGTATGCTCGGTACATCGCTGGCGATGCGTGCAGCTCTGCCTATCGCCGTTCAATCTGAAATCGTCGACCTCGATGGCCCAGTCTTACTTGGTCAAGATGTAGTACCATCACTGACTTATCGAGATGGGATGATTGTTCTTTAAGTTCCTAACAAATTAGCTAGGAATCTCTCCATACAAAAATCGCATAAGCGTTAACTTATGCGATTTTTTGTTTGTACCGTTTTACAGAGATAAGTAAACCATACTGCAACTACTCACTTGCTTCATTGAGTGGGGTGTACTGAACTGCTAAATACAACCCGCCTAGAAAATGCAGTGCTTGGCAAAATCGCCCGCTTCATTAGCCGTCCAGTCGCCTTTAGGCTTTTCTTTCATATCGGCACACCAAGCTTCACTGCCCACTTCTGTACAAGCCATTAGTTGCGTGGCAAGGAAAAGTATCAACGCGATTTTCTTCATAATAAACATTCCGTTGTCGTCTAAATTTCTGCTTATAACTGTATCAAATACCACAAGTGATTGTTATAGCTGCTAAGAACCTAAGGGCGTAAAAAATGATGCGGGTTAGTGTTGAGTTCGAGGGGCGTTAAAGAAGGAAGGTTTGCTTGGCTTTAAGATCGAAAAAGCCAGTAACATGTGCTGGCTTTGAAATTCTTAATAAGTGTCTATTCGTTATTTCGCTTTAACTACTTATCGATTTATACCAATTTCATCTCTTGGATGATGTCCGAAGCAATCTCTGGCTTCGTGCTTGTTGGTTTCTCGTGTAGGTCGGCTTTCAATTGTCCCTTACGGTTACTTAGGCCAGCTTCAAGTTTCTTGAGTGCTGCAGCGATAGCTGGGTACATAACATCGTCTGTCGATTTTGCTGTTACTCGTACACCTTCGTAGTTGGTGAATACTTCAACCTGATGTTGACCGTGTTCTTTAGTAATGATGATGTCGCAACTGATCAGTGATGGGAAATGGTTAGATATCTTCTCGAATTTACCTTCGATGTCTTTGCGTGACTCGTCGTTAATTGATACATGATGTGTTTGAACATTTATTTTCATAAATCATACCTTTCCAATGACTGTGTCATTTAAACGTAGCAAACATCGGATAGATTAACCAACTGAGAATTAGCACATGTGTGATTGACTTCAGTGTTATCAAATATTCTCTTGTTACTCCCTTGAAAGTCCGATGAACTGATCGCATATTATGTTTCGTGTTTTAAAGACATGTTCAAAAAAACTCCATCCTTGATAATTTGCGCTAACCTACAGCGAATTCCCAGTGAATCTCTCTTTATCGGTTTTATAATTCCGAACTTGTCACTCCATTGATTTTCTTTCCAGCTCACTCACTTTTTCTTCTTTGATTAAAAACTCAGCTTAAGTTACTAATTTATAGACACTCAACTGCCCACTCCATATTGAAGTGAAACTCTCCTGCTGTGAGTTGAGACTCGGGTATGGTAATGCGTGCTCGAATATCGACTTCTTTATTGGATGCCAGTTGATCGACAGGAAATTCGACGCCCTGACGCCAATAATTAATGTCACCTTCATAGCGAACCGGCGTTTCGACTTTGAATCGCACAAGTTCTGAAATGCGAGACTCATCAATTGAGCCTAGATCAATATGTTGCAGTTTGAGCAACAATCGAGAATCTTTGCGATTGGACTCAAGCTTAAGCGTTATCGCTCGGCCATCGTATTCTCGGCCACTGAATTTAAGCCGTTTAAGCGTATTAAAACCATCAAAGCCATTAAGATTGATGCAGAAATGCTGGAGCTGTTAGGCAGTGAAGATGGCAACACGGCGATGATCAAAGTGAGCTGGGATGAGAAGGGAATGAAGGTCTATAAGGATGGCTACTTAGCAGATTATGAGTACGGGATTGCCCCTCATGAGATGCAAGAAAACTACGAATTAGCACCTAAGTAACTCGATTCGATTGCAGAAAAGCGCCTTACTTATTAGTGGGCGCTTTTCTTTTGCTCACCAAAGCATGACGAAACTCACACTTTTCTGACAATTAATGACTCGTTATGCTAGTATGCGCCGCTTGTCTTTGTAATTGATAAAAAACGCATTACCCAAACAGTCTTTTTCTGTTTATCTGCTTGTAATGACCTCATTCAGTTTGGCCTGACTTGGCCGAACATCTGCATTTTGCTCGGACGCAAAGAGAGTAATACTCACTACTTCACTATGTACATTTGAGAGCACCATCTATCAAAGGCCTTTTCGAAACAACCTAAATTAGCGCGAACTTAGTTCAGCGTGAAGGGTTTCGTTTTTCCAAAAATCCCTCCGGCGGCTAAGTGAACCTTAGTTGCTGACAAATAAGGAGTCTATATGACGACTACGGTATCTACATCCGTACCTACATCTCAAGCTGCTAACGCAGCGCCCACAGAGAAAGAAGTAAACCACCCGTTTCTCTCTTTGGTTATCATGGTGATCGTTGCTGCAATTGCAACTTACTTCATCCCTGCTGGTGAATTCGAGCGAGTGGTCATGAATGGCCGCACGGTTATCGACCCAGACAGCTACACACAATTGACCAGCAACCCAACAACATTAGCCTCTTTTTTCGAATCATTTTTTAAAGGCTTCAAATCCGCTTCTGGCGTGATGGGCGTTGTGGTATTTGTGGGTGGTGCTTTTGGCATTATCAAACACATGGGTCTGTTAGACGCATCCGTTGTTGCACTAACTACTAAGCTAAAGAAGCAAGGCTTATACGTGATTGCGCCTGTGATCATGACGGCGATCTTCTTCAACGTTACCTTCACCGGTATGCGTGAACTTGATGTCATTTTCATCTCTTTGATGATCCCGATCTGTATCAAGCTTGGCTATGACGCGATTACGGCACTTGGCGTTGTTTTACTGGCAAGTTGTGCCGGTTTCGCGGCCGCTTTGGCTAACCCATTCTTTACGGGTATTGCACACACTATCGCTGAACTGCCTATGTATTCAGGCATGTGGTACCGCTTTATTGTTGGTATGTTCATGTTGTTAACGGGTGCATGGTATGTGCTTAACTACGCGCGCAAAGTTAAGCAAGATCCGACCAAAGGCTTGTTACACGGCACGGGTTACCACTATGAATCAAATGTTGAAGCGAAAACACTGACCACACGTGAAAAGCTTGCGGGCATCGCGTTCTTGGGCGTATTCGCATACATGATCTTCGGCACGTTGACGATGGGGTTCGGCTTCACCGAGATTGCGGGTGCATTCGTGGCGATGGCGATTATTCCGGGTTTGGTGGCGGGCTTATCTCCGAACAAGATTTGTGAGTACTGGACCAAAGGTGTTAGCGATGTATTGGTTGCGGTACTGATCATCTTCTTTGCTCGTTCAGTGCTAACCATTATGGAAGACGCGAAGATTGTTGATTCTATTATCTTCTATCTCGCACAAATCATTTCTGGTAGCTCTAAACTTGTGGCAGCAGTAGGGATCTACTTCTCGCAGGCTGCGATCAACCTGTTCATTCCGTCGGGCAGTGGCCAAGCGGTGATTACCATGCCAATCATTATTCCATTGGCAGATATTGGTGAAGTGACTCGCCAAGTGGCTGCACTGGCTTCTCAATTGGGTGATGGTATTTCTAACTATATTTACCCAACCAATGGTGGCTTGTTAGCGGTATTGGCTATTGCAAAAGTGCCTTACACCAAGTGGGTTCGTTTCTTCTTACCACTGTTCTTGTTCTGGTCGGTAGGCGCTTTGATTTCAGTTGTGATTGCTCAAATGATTGAGCTAGGGCCTTTCTAAGGTTTCTGTTTAATCGAATACATGGACAGTTAAGGCTTAACTGAAGCTGTGTGAGTAAATAAGAAGGCAGCGAATTCGCTGCCTTTTTTCGTTTAAAGAAAAGCTATTCCAACGTTAAAGGTTACTCTTCAAATTGGTAAGAAGAGGGCACCACAATCACGCCTTGTTTTGATATGTGGAAGCGTTTCGCATCGGCAAGGCCATCAAGACCGATCTGGGTTCCGTCAGGCACCTTAACGTTCTTGTCGATGATGCAGTTTTGTATGTGGCAATTTTTTCCAATCTCAACATCTTCAAACAGAATACTATCAATCACAATCGCGGCATTGCTGACTTTCACTTTCGGGAAGAAGATTGAGTTTTGCGCCGAGCCGCCTTCAATTACAACGCCATTCGCTATCATCGAGTTGATGAATATTCCTTGATTACCTTCAACTGAAGCAATGGTTCGTGCGGGTGGCAGCTGCGGTTCGTAAGTACGAATCGCCCAATCAGGTTGATATAAATCGATAGGCGAAGCTGGCTTTAACAGGTCCATATTCGATTGGTAATAAGAGTCGATAGTACCAACATCTCTCCAGTACGCATCTTGGGTCACTCGGCCTTCTTCATCCCCAAACTTGTATGCGTAAACACTGTTGTTGCCCACCAATTTAGGAATGATATCTTTACCAAAATCGTGGCTTGAGTTCGGATCTTCGGCGTCCGCCAGTAGCGCTTGTGTTAGCACTTCTTTATCAAAGACATAAATACCCATTGAAGCCATGCTTCGAGTTGGCCTACCAGGTACACATGCAGGGTAACGTGGCTTCTCGGTAAAGTTATTGATCTCTAGAGATTCATCTATCTCCATCACACCAAACTCTTTGGCTTCGTCAATCGAAACCTCCATGCACGCCACAGTTAGGTCGGCCTCGTTCTTTTTGTGCTGCTTGAGCATTGGCGCGTAATCCATGCGATAGATATGGTCGCCAGATAACACCACCACATGCTTGGCTTCACTGCGAGACAGCAGATACAAGTTTTGATAAATCGCATCGGCAGTACCGCTGTACCAGCTATCACCGGTTCGCATTTGTGGGGGAACATTGGTGATGTATTCGCCGAGCTCGGGGTTAAGCACCGACCAACCATCACGTAAGTGTTTTTGCAAAGAGTGAGACTTGTACTGAGTTAGCACCAGAATTTGGCGAAGTCCGGAGTGCAGGCAGTTCGCGAGTGTGAAATCGATGATTCGATATTTGCCACCAAAAGGTACCGCAGGTTTTGCACGGTTATCGGTGAGGGGAGAAAGCCGAGAGCCAACACCGCCGGCCAGAACGATTGTTAGAGTGTCTTGCATAGTCAGAACCTCAATGTATTTATGATTATTAACATAGACTTGCAAGCACTAAGCCAAATGTAACTCATTGAATATTATACGAGGCGAGATTGATTCTTGTTGTTCTGCACCAAAATGATGCGCGTGAGATATTGGCTTGCTCTATTTTGATCCAAAAAAGATCCGAATAGAGTGAATTGTTTGGATTAACAAAATGACGCACGGAAAAACTGCATTACAAAACTGTCAATAAAATGAAGGAATAAAGTGATCGGCTCGATATAAATTTACATAAATAATCACAACTTTTCACAAATTGATTTCCATCAATAAAGTAGGGTTATTCTATGATACCTTGCACGCAAAATAAGAAATGATTACTCATTCACCAATAAAGATTAAGCCCCCCAAAAGGAAATTATAATGAAAAAAACAGTATGTGGTATTGCGGTTATTGCGGCTCTTATGTCAACCAATGTTCTTGCTCATAAAGAAGGTGATTTCATCATCCGTGCAGGTGCAGCAATGGTATCTCCAAACGACAGCAGTGGTGATGTACTAAACTCACCAGGTTCTGAGCTATCTGTAGATTCAAATACTCAACTTGGCCTAACATTTGGCTATATGTTCACTGATAACGTTAGTTTAGAAATTCTTGCAGCAACACCATTTTCACATACGGTATCTACTGATTTACTTGGACTAGGTGATATTGCAGATGTTAAACACCTTCCGCCTACACTTATGGTTCAGTACTACTTTGGTGAAGCGAACAGTGAAATTCGCCCTTATGTGGGTGCAGGTATTAACTACACGTTCTTCTTTGATGAAAAATTTAACGGAACTGGTAAAGACGCTCAACTACGTGATTTGTCTCTTGATGACTCTTGGGGGCTTGCAGCAAATATTGGCGTGGATTACATGATCAATGAAGACTGGTTCCTAAATGCATCTATTTGGTATGCAGATATAGATACAACTGCAAAGTATAAAGATACAGCGGGTAACCAGTACTCAACAGACGTTGATATCGACCCATGGGTATTCATGATCGGTGGTGGTTACAACTTCTAATCTCCCTATTCAGTTTACTAAAGGCGCTCAAGCATCAGCCAGCTTGGGCGCTTTTTTTTCTTACTTGTTAATAGAGTGCTCGCCTTAACTCTCTGTTGTTATGAGTGAAAGAAACCTATTGTCATCATTTATTGTTAATAAAAGAGAAAGATAAGTGTCATCAAAGCCTTCTATGATCGCGATTCAAATTATGGAGGATATATGAATCGTAAATTTAATAAGCTGACATTATTACTGCCTATCGCGGTTAGTTCTGCTCTAGTAGGCTGTTCTCAACCAACATCACCAACGACTGCTACGCCATCTCAAACGTCACTTGATGCTTTTAGCCTTCAATGCCAATCCATCGAGCAACCAAGCGCTTCCAATGCTGAGGTAACTGGAATCAGCCTAGTTGGCCGTTCAATCGCCGACGCTCCGTTTGATACGTCTGCAGCCGAAATCGTCAGCTACGATTCATGTACCGATAAGCTTTATGTGGTTAACGCTCAAGCTCAGAAAGTCGATGTGTTGTCGATGAACGCTGATAGCGCACCGACATCTGAGGGTTCTATCGACCTTCAATCAGCCGCTACAGCTTCTGGGATTGATATTGGTGCAGCGAACAGCGTGTCGACTCATCAAGGATTAGTTGCGGTCGCGATTGAGAATGCGGACAAGCAACAAAATGGCATTATTGCTCTGTATCGCTCAGACACACTAGAGCTGATCACCACTTACACAGCTGGCGCACTGCCAGACATGGTGAGCTTCTCGAAAGATGGTCGCTACATTGCTTCTGCAAATGAAGGTGAGCCGAATGCGGATTACAGCATTGATCCTGAAGGTTCGGTGACATTGGTGGATTTAGCGAATGGGCCGATGCAAGCGAAGGTCACTCAGATTAATTTCAAGGCATTTAACCAAGGTCAGCCTCGTCACCAGGAATTAACCGATAAGGTTCGAATTTCAGCTCCGGATGCGACCGTTGCTCAAGACCTAGAGCCTGAATACCTAACGTTTACTGACAACGGCAAACTCTACGTTGCCCTGCAAGAGAACAACGCACTAGCAGCGATTGATGTCGCAACTGCAGAGGTGGATGCGATTCTTGGTTTAGGCGGCAAACCTTGGGATAGCGCGCAATTGGATGCGTCGAATAAAGACAAAAATATCGGCAACCTACAAAGCTACGCGATGTTAGAAGGGCTTTACATGCCAGACAGCATCACCAGCTACAGTGTCGATGGCAATACCTACATCGTGACGGCGAACGAAGGTGACGGCCGCGAGTATGGCATCAAGACAACGCAAAAAGAGTGTGACGATAAAGGCTTTGAGTGGGATGGCGATGACTATAAAGGCACCGAAAACTACACCACAGAGAAAGACTTTTGTATCGCTTATGTTGATGAAGTACGTGGCAAGAAGCTAGATGTTGACGCTAACCACCCATTGGCTGGAGCGTTGAAAGATAACAAGCAACTGGCTCGCCTAAAGGTGATTAAGCCACAAGGAACACTTGCTGCTGACCAAAAGGTTCAAGCATTCGGTAGCCGCTCTTTCTCTATTTGGGATGAGTCTGGCGAGTTAGTGTTTGATAGCGGTGATGATTTCGCTCGAATCGTTCTTGAACAAGATCCTGCAAACTTCAACAGCACCAATGATAACAACCAAAGTGGTGACGATCGCAGCGATGATAAAGGGGTAGAACCTGAAGCTATCGAAGTGGCTGAGATCAACGGTAAGCACTATGCCTTTATCGGCCTTGAGCGCCAAGGTGGCATCATGGTTTACGACGTAACACAGCCTAAGAACGCAAGTTTCATCAGCTACTTGAACAACCGAGACTTCACACAACCAGTGTGCACTAAGGTTGATGAAGACGGTGATTGCGACAACGAGACTTACAACGCTAAAGCGGGTGATTTAGGTCCAGAATCAATCAAGTATTTCACTCGTTCTGGTAACCACTTTATTGCGGTTGGCAACGAAGTGAGTGGTAGCACGTCAGTTTACCGCGTTGAGTTTTAATCACGCTTCTTACTAGCAATTAGATTGAATCAAAACAAAAGCGCCACGACTTGTTAAGTCGTGGCGCTTTTTTAGTTCATCGCTTATTTATTAGCGATGGCAAAGGCCTATGGCTGTTGCTTAGTTGGTGCTAGAGCAATCTCACGGATACATACATTCTGTGGTTGTTGGTAAGCGAATGATACAGCGCGAGCGATATCGTCAGCTGCCAATACGCCACCCATGTCTTCTTTCCAAGAATCGTAACCGTCTTTGATCTCTTGAGATGTTGTGTGAGACAGAAGCTCAGTTTCTACAGCACCCGGTGCGATAGTGGTAACACGAACATTTGAAGCCGCCACTTCTTCACGAACGTTCTCAGAAATAGCGTGTACCGCGAATTTAGTACCACAGTAAGCTGCGTGGCTTGGGAATGTTTTCTTACCCGCAATTGAGCTGATGTTGATGATAGTACCCGTGTTGCGTTCTATCATCGGAGCAAGTACAGATTGCATGCCGTTTAGAAGACCAATTACGTTCACGTCGAACATTGTCTTCCACTCTTGTGCGTCTTGAGTATCAATTTGACCAAGAAGCATTGCACCAGCGTTGTTGATAAGCGCGTCTACAGGGCCAAACTTCTCTTCACCTTGTGCGATTGCTGCATCAAAAGACGCTTTGTCTGTTACGTCTACTTTTACTGACAGTGAGTTTGGTAGGTTCAACGCTTCAAGGCGGTCAACACGACGAGCTAAAAGTAGCAGAGGGTGACCTTCATCGCTTAGACGACGAGCGATTGCTTCACCAATACCAGAGCTTGCACCTGTAATTACGATTAGTTTTTTCATTTTATTTCCTCTGTACTTTTATTGCGCCGGTTGGCTACGACGTATTGTTTAAGTGCATTCGAATCAAGTGCTTGTTGCCTTGCTTCGTTGCGATGGAGGTATATTAAGGAAAATAGCATTGTTGATATATAGCGCTTTACTTGAAACACTGTTGCTGTGGTGCAACAATAAAAGCGTCTATCTCATAACTTCATTAGTAAGCTGGCGACTATGCTCAATCAAATTAACCTGTCTGATATTCGCTCCTTCGTGCTTATCGCTCGTTTAGGTAATTTCACCAAAGCGGCGGAGGAGTTGGATGTGTCTCGTTCACACGTATCACGCCAAGTGAGTAGTTTAGAAAAGCAGATGGGTGTGACACTGTTTATCCGCACCACTCGAACCTTGAGGCTGACTCACGCAGGGCAAGATCTGTACGCAAGATGTGAACAAGCCTTAGATAATATAGACCAAGCATTGATTGCTGCTGTCGACGATGTCGAAGAAGTACGTGGCGACATAAAAGTAAACTGTGTTGGCGGTTATCTGGGCGAGGTGATCATCGCGGATCTGGTCAATGAGTTTATGCAGCTATACCCAGATATCAGCATCAGTCTTGATTTCAGTAGTAACCGAGTCGATTTGATTGAAGACGCCTTTGATATCGCATTTCGTATGGGAAGCTTAGAAGACGCGGGCTTTATCGCAAGAAAGCTTTTGGACATAGAGATGGGAACACTCGCAAGCCCAGAGTATTTTGCTCGTAAAGGAAAGCCAAACCATCCTAAAGATCTCATCCACCATGATTGCTTAACGGGCTCGGTGCGTAAGTGGAGCTTTCAAGCTTTGGATGACACCAAAAAAACAGTCGATGTGCATGTGACGGGCAGACTGCAATGTAAAAATGGGCGAGTGTTGGTGCAGGGCGCTAAGTCGGGAAATGGGATTATTCGTGTTCCAACCATCTATTGCTTACAAGAGATCAATGATGGGCAATTGGAGCAGGTGTTTAATGAGTGGATAGTGCCGAAAGTGGACTTTTCAGCGATCTACCATCGAGACCGCTATCAACCAAGTCGAATTCGAACCTTCATTGATTTTGTAAAAGGTCGCTTTGAGCAAATGCCAGTGAGCTAAGTGCTGCTTGTTGCCTTCCTTTTTCTGTCTGCTATTTTTTGGCAATAGTTGGACTGGCTCGAACTTACATCTCGTCGATTTCGTTTTGTAGGTTTTCCAGCTGGTCTAGAATCAACAAGAACTTCTCGCCGAACGGCGTCACTTGGTATTCAACTCTTGGTGGTAGTTCGTTGAACATTTGCTTGTCTAAAATTCCAAATTCTACATTTCGCTTCAAGCATTCATTCAATACTTTGGTCGATAACCCTTCGACCGAGCGCACCATTTCACCGGGGCGATTAATGCCATTTGCCAGTAATTGGTAAACCGTTAGCGACCATTTACAGCCGTAGATGGTTTCGACCATACGAGCGGAACGCTCTGGTGCCGATTTTCTTGAAAAAAAGTTTTCCTGATTTTTCATAAAGATGTACCAATAAGTACCTACCTAACCGATTTGTACTTACTATTCATAGTGTTAGTTCAAAGCCTAAGATTACCACGTTCACATGACTTAGGAGATAACAAAATGAACTTCACTAAAAATGGTATTGCAGTCGTAATTGGTGGCACAAGCGGCATGGGCTTTGAAACAGCGAAGCAGTTAGTCGCTCAAAACATCCATGTGTTGGTGGTCGGCAATAACCCAACTAAGTTAGATAAAGCGGTGTCAGAGCTGCAATCGCTCGGTCATGCTTCAGGCTGGCAAGCTAACCTTTATGATGATGCAAGTGTGTCTCGTCTTATTACGCATTTAGAGTCGCTCGAAGAAGGTATTGGTTACCTTGTGAATGCGGCTGGTTACTTCAACCCTAAAGCGTTTATTGAACACCAAGAATCTGATTACGAGCAATACATGCAGCTCAATAAAGCAACCTTCTTCATCACTCAAGCTGTCAGCAAGTTGATGATCAAAAACGGTGGCGGAAACGTGGTAAATGTAGGCTCTATGTGGGCCAAACAAGCTATTAGAGCGACACCATCCTCTGCGTATTCAATGGCAAAAGCTGGCTTGCACGCTTTAACACAGCACATGGCGATGGAGCTTGCGGACTACAACATTCGCGTGAATGCGGTTTCTCCTGCTGTTGTTAAAACGCCGATTTACGAATCTTTCATCAAACCTGAAGAAGTGGATCAAGCGCTAGAAGGCTTCAACGCGTTCCATCCTATTGGTCGAGTAGGTTTGCCGAAAGACATCGCTAATAGCATCTCTTTCCTACTGTCAGACAGTGCAGATTGGGTAACGGGTGCAATCTGGGATGTTGATGGCGGAGTGATTGCTGGCCGCAATTAATTAGGATTCTTTTTAGGTGGCTATCGCGCAGGCAAAATAGCAGCGAGATAGCCTCCTTGATCAGTATTCGCGTAGAATAGAAACGAGAAAGACAACAATAATAATTAAAACGATAACAAGAGTAAGGTCGCCATTATGTTCAATATGGACTTTTCAAAGAGACTGGTTATAGAAACCGAGACATTAGATTGGGTCGCAAGCCCTGCTAAAGGGGTTTGGCGTAAGCCACTTGAAAGAGAAGAGAAAGAATCGGGCCACACGACCAGCGTGGTGAAGTACGATCCTGACTCTTCGTTTTCTGAGCACCCACATCCGCAAGGTGAAGAGATCTTCGTATTAGAGGGTGTGTTCTCTGATGAAACTGGCGATTTCCCCGCTGGCACTTATATCCGTAATCCGCCGGGCAGCGCGCATTCCCCATCCAGCAAAAATGGCTGTACGATCTTGGTTAAGCTCAACCAGTTTGACGCGAGAGACTTAACTCAAGTTCGTATTAGTACTTTGGAAACAGAATGGCTTCAGGGTATTGGCGGCTTACAAGTGATGCCACTGCATGAGTTCGAACACGAGCATGTCACTTTAGTTAAGTGGCGTGTTGGCGAACGTTTTCAGCCGCACCGTCACTTTGGTGGAGAAGAGATCTTTGTGTTGTCGGGCACCTTTAAAGATGAACATGGCGTGTACCCGAAACATACTTGGATGCGTAGCCCTCACATGAGCGAGCATTTCCCTTATGTGGAAGAAGAGACGGTCATCCTAGTGAAAACAGGTCATTTGCCACTGATATGATGATTATCTCGATAAGTAAAATAGAAAGCCGCTTACTAAAAGTGAACTGACCCCCAATA
>NZ_JBFRPJ010000029.1:46756-47055 GCF_041471945.1 Vibrio sp. 10N.261.51.A4 | reverse complement strand
ATCTTCACTGATGCAGACCTTTTAACAGGTGCAACGGACATTGAAGGCGACAACCTAACTGTTGAAGGTGTGACCTACGATGGCGGTGACGGTATCCTTACTGATAACGGTAATGGTACATACACCTTTGCGCCAAATGAGAACTTCAATGGTGACGTAAACTTCGGTTTTGATGTGTCTGACGGCACCGATACGGTGTCAGCAAACATCGACGTAAGCGTAACAGCGGTTGATGATGCGCCTGTGTCTGGTGACTTAGCTTATTCAATCGATGAAGACGGTTCGATTCGTCTAAGCCA
>NZ_JBFRPJ010000029.1:0-45897 GCF_041471945.1 Vibrio sp. 10N.261.51.A4 | reverse complement strand
GGTGACATCGATATCAGCTTCGATATCTCTGATGGCACCAATACCGTTCAAGCATCGGCTGACCTAACGGTTAACCCAGTAAACGACCTACCAGTACCTCAAGATCAACAGTTCAGTATTGCAGAAGACGGTACTTTACAGTTCACAGACGCGGATCTGCTTACAGGCGCGACAGACGTTGAAGGTGATAACCTGACGGTTGAGGGCATCACTTATGAAGGCACTGATGGCGTACTGACTGACTTGGGTGAGGGATCATATAGCTTTGCTCCAAACGAAAACTTCAATGGTGATGTGAGCTTTAGCTTCGATGTGTCAGACGGTACCGATACCGTGTCTGCAAACATTGATGTTAGCGTGACTCCTGAGAACGATCCGCCTGTTGCGGGCTCAACGTCCTACACGGTGAATGAAGATAATTCGATTACCATTTCTGATGCACAACTATTGGCAACATCTTCAGATATTGAAGGTGATGTATCGATAGACAGCGTGACTTACTCTGGTAGCGACGGTGTCCTCGAAATCAATGGTAACGGCACTTACACCTTCTCGCCAAATGAGAACTTCAGCGGTGAAATTGCACTGGATGTGGTTGTTGCTGATGAAGATGGTGCGACCGACTCAACGACCGCGGGCATCAATGTTCTTGAAGTGAACGATCCGCCGGTTGCAGGCCCTACGTCTTACACCATTGATGAAGACTCAGTACTTACCTTCAGTGAGTCTCAAGTGTTGCTTAACGCCTCAGATGTAGAAGGGGATGTTGAGCTTGTTGGTATTAGCTACGATGGCCCTGAGGGTATCTTCTCAGTAAATGGTGACGGCACTTGCAGCTTCGCTCCAAATGAGAACTTTAATGGCCAAGTTCAGCTTGATGTCACCATTCGTGATGAAGATGGTGCAGAAGTGGAAACCGTCATCAATGTTGACGTATTACCAATCAATGATGCGCCAGTGTCTGGTGATTTGGCTTACAACGTTAACGAAGATGGTTCAATCACACTGAGCCAAGATCAGCTGTTGTCTCAAGCGTCCGATGTAGAAGGCGAAGATCTAACCGCAAGTGACTTAACAGTTGGTGGTGATGCGACGGTTGTAGCTAACGATGACGGCAGTTTCACGATTACGCCAGATGAAAACTTCAACGGTGACATTGATATTCAATTCAACATCACTGACGGTACTGACACGGTTCAAGCAACCGCCGATCTTACTGTTAACCCAGTTAATGACTTGCCGGTTCCTCAAGACCAACAATTCAGTATCGCAGAAGACGGTACGCTTCAATTTACAGACGCCGACTTACTTACCGGTGCCACCGATATTGATGGCGACGACTTAACCGTTGAAGGTATTAGCTATACAGGTGGTGATGGCGTACTGACCGACCACGGTGATGGTACTTATACCTTTGCGCCAAATGAAAACTTCAATGGCGATGTGAACTTCAGTTTCGATGTGTCTGATGGCACAGAAACCGTTAGCGCTAACATTGATGTGAGTGTGACTCCTGAGAACGATCCGCCAGTTGCGGGTTCAACCTCATACATGGTCAATGAAGACAATGCCATCACAATTTCTGATGAACAGTTGCTAGCTAACTCTTCGGATATTGAAGGTGCGGTGTCGGTTGATACTGTGACTTACAGTGGCACTGATGGTGTGTTCCAAGATAACGGCGATGGCAGCTATACCTTCCTTCCTAATGAAAACTTCAGCGGTGATATCAGCCTTGATGTGATTGTTGCAGATGAAGAAGGTGCAATTGATGAAACCACAGCAGGTATTACCGTTCTTGAAGTGAACGATCCACCAGTTGCGGGTCCAACGTCATACACCATTGACGAAGATTCGGTTCTGACGTTCAGTGAATCTCAGATTCTTGTGAATGCTTCGGATGTCGAAGGAGATGTAGAACTTGTTGGCATTAACTACGATGGCTCTGACGGTATCTTCACTGTAAATGGTGATGGTACATGCAGCTTTGCACCCAACGAAAACTTCAATGGTCAGGTTCAACTGGGTGTGACCATTCAAGATGAAGATGGCGCAACGGTTGAAACATACATTAACGTTGATGTATTGCCAATCAATGATGCGCCAGTATCGGGCGATTTGGCTTACACCATCAATGAAGATAGCTCCATCACGCTAAGCCAAGAGCAATTGCTAGCAAGAGCAGGTGATATCGATAGCGACAACTTAGAAGCTATCAACCTATCTACTGATGAAAATGCGACCATCCAACACAATGATGATGGTAGCTACACCATCACACCGAACGCAGATTACAACGGTGACCTAGATCTGAACTTCGATATCATCGATAACGATGGTGGTTCAGTTCAAGTTGGCCTAGACATTACCGTGAATCCGGTTAATGACTTGCCACAAGCGCAAGATCAACAGTTCACGATTGAAGAAGACGGTACGTTACTCTTCACCGATGCTGACCTGCTTGTAGGCGCGTCGGATGTTGATGGTGACGAGCTGTCGATTGAAAACGTGCTCTACACTGGTGCAGATGGTGTTCTTAGCGATAATGGCGATGGCACATATAGCTTTGCTCCAAACGAGAACTTCAATGGTGATGTTCAATTCTCATTCGATGTCTCTGACGGTACTGATTCAACATCAGCTGTTATTGATGTCAGCGTAACGCCTGAGAATGACCCACCAGTAGCGGGCTCAACATCGTACACAGTTCAAGAAGATGGCCAAATCACGATCAGTGATGAGCAATTATTGGCAAACTCTTCCGATGTAGAAGGTGATGTTTCACTGTCTGGAGTATCGTACTCCGGTGATGACGGCTCTTTTGTTGATAATGGCAATGGTACTTACACCTTTACGCCAAATGAAAACTTCGATGGTGATATTTCACTAGACGTTGTTGTCGTTGACGAAGACGGTGCAACCGCAACCACAACCGCTGGCATCGATGTTATCGCTGTGAATGATGGACCTGAAACTTCGGGCATTCAGGCTGAAGTCGATGAAGATAATTCAATCACCATTACTCAAGAGCAGTTACTCGCTAATGCGACCGATGTTGAAGGTGATGAGTTAACGGCATCTAACCTACAAACCAACGATCCAGATGCGACAATTGTTACTAATGACGATGGTTCATTCACTATTACGCACACAGAAAACTTCAATGGCGAGTTGGACTTCACATACAGCATCAGTGATGGTGAGAATGAAGTTCTGACGACACTCGACTTGACGGTTAACCCTGTCAACGATGCGCCAGAAGCGGGCGATGAAATCTTCATCCAAGCGCAAGAAGACCAAACAGTTGGTGTGACACTTCGTGAAGAACCAGCACTACGTTTAGACCAAGCGCCAGAAAACGGCATCATTGAAGCAAATGTTAATGACGAATGGGTGGTACTGGAAGTAGGACAAGAAGTTCCTGCAGATACCGAAGTGCGCTTTGTTCCAAGTGAAGATGCTCTTGCTGAAGGTACACACACCACACAAATCGGTACGTTTGACGATAACGCGAGTGTGGATGATTGGGGTACAGAAGTTGACCCTTATACGCGTGAGTTCTCAGATGGTGACTTAACGGTAACTGTTCAAAGTAACGATGACCCTCTTGGTGCCTGGAATGGCAACACCCACATTGGTCATGGTATCGGTGATACTGACCGCCAAGGCTTAAGTGGTGATGAGAAACTGACGGTTTCAGTTGAAGGTCAAGACATCAATGAAATCAGTTTCCACCTAGATGGTTTGGGTGGCTGGTTCATGGAAGAGTCTCGTCACTTTACAGAAGTAGAAATCAAAGCGTTCAATGAGGATGGCGACCTAATTGACTCGATGACTTACCACAAAGAAGACCGTGGTACTTTCGAGACAGATTACACGCTAACGGTTGATCAACCAGTGTCCTACTTTGAGCTCGGTACCGTGCAAGGTAATGGTACTTACGTCGTTCAAAACATGACAGTGTCACAAACTTGTCATGATGAAGCGGTGTTTACATCGATTGGTGTAGATGGCTCAGAGATTACTGAAACGGTTGAGTTGAATATCCATGCGGGTGACAACGAAATCGAGTTAACGGCTGATCTTCCGAATATTACTGTCGATACCGATGGTTCTGCCCAGTTTGCTTCGGTTGTGATTACCGAAGAGCAACTACTGGCGCAAGCATCTGATATTGATGGCGACGACCTTGATATTGAAAATCTAGAGCTAGTGGGTGAAAACTCAGAGCATGCAACACTCACCGATAATGGTGATGGCACTTGGACGGTAACACCGGATGAAAACTTCCATGGTGAAATCGAACTTGGTTACCAAGTTACCGATGGTGAGCTGACAGACAGCAATATCATCAATATCAATTTCGAATCAGTAAATGATGCGCCAATCGTTTCTGGCCCGATTGTTCTATCGACAGATGAAGATGAAGGTATCACGTTCAGTGCAGATGACTTGCTAGCGAACACCACAGATGTGGAAGGCGATACGCTGTCTATTTCTGACATCACTTACGGTGGTGATAACGGTGAGCTAGTTGATAACGGCGATGGTACGTTTACCTTCATGCCGAATGAAAACTTCAATGGTGAAATCGACATCGACTACAAGGTGTTTGATGGAACTGATGAAGTTGCAACGCATCTAGACCTAACGGTCGTACCAGTCAATGATGTGCCGGTTCCGGGTGAACCATTGCACACCCAAATGCTTGAAAACGGCTCCATGATCATCGAAGCGAAAGACCTATTGTCTGGTGCTACCGATGTTGATGGCGACATTCTTCATGTCGAAAACCTATTACTTGCAGACCAAACGCAAGGTACGTTAACGGATAACGGTGATAATACCTTTACCTTCGAACCTGCAGAAGACTTCTACGGTGAAGTGAATCTGACTTTCGATATCAGTGATGGCCAAGCAAGCGCACCAAGTACAGCAAGAGTTGACGTTGAAATTGTCAATGAAGGCCCAGAGGTTGGTGGTCCAATTGAAGCCGCTGTTGATGAAGATGGTTCAATCACTATCACTCAAGAGGATCTGTTAGCGAATGCGACGGATGTCGATGGCGACAACCTTGAAGCCGTTAACTTAGCGACCAACGATCCAAATGCGGTTGTTGTAGAAAACCCAGACGGTAGCTTCACTATTACACCAAGTGCAGATTTCTTTGGTGAGATTGAGTTTACTTATGATGTCACTGACGCGATCGAAACTGTTGCGGCTGACCTCAACCTAACCGTAAACCCTATCAACGATGCTCCAGACGTGCCTGACATGTCTTTCACTACGGAAGACGGTCAAGCGATTACCATTACCGAAGCTGAACTATTAGCACAAGCGACAGACATTGAAGGCGACGAACTGTCAGTTGTGAATGTGACGAGTGCAAGCGACACGGTAGAAGTCACAGACAATGGCGATGGAACATACACATTAACACCAGAGCAGGGCTTCTTCGGTAACGTTGACTTAGCGTTTGATGTGAGCGATGGCACTGATGTGGTTGCCGCAAACATCGACCTAAAAGTTGAGTTCGTCAACGATGCGCCAGAAGCGACGCCAATGGTGGCAGATGTCGACGAAGATGGTTCAATCCTCGTTACACAAGAAATGTTGTTGGAGAACGCGAGCGACCAAGATGGCGATGAGTTGTTTGCAAGCGCGCTTGAAACTAACGATCCAAATGCCAGCATTGTAGACAATGGTGATGGCACGTACACAGTGACACCTTCAGAGAACTTCAATGGCGATATTGCATTCACTTATGAGGTGAGCGACGGTGAGCTGAGCACGTCTAATGATATGACATTGACCGTTAATCCGGTGAATGACATTCCAATTGTTGCTCCAGGAATGTACCACATCGAAGAGGATGGCAGCATCCTGTTCACTCAAGAAGATCTATTGAGTGGTGCAATTGATATTGATGGCGACGACCTAAGCGTTACCAGCATCAATTACTCTGGTGATGAAGGCACAGTAACCGACAACGGCGATGGCACGTTCAGCTTCGTTCCTGAAGAGCACTTCAGTGGTGATCTGCAGTTCAGCTTTACTGTGACAGACGGTACGGATGAAGTTGAACAAGACATTAATGTTCACATTGAAGCAGTTGCTGATGCGCCTGACTTAGTTATCACGGATGGTGATGGTGTTAACGTCGACGACCAGGCGATTTTGGTTGAGCCAGGCGGTATTGTTGAACTGAACATTGCTGCGGCACTTGTCGACCAAGACTTGTCTGAAACACTCACTGTTACAGTAGATGGTGTGCCAGAAGGTTCGGTTATTCAATACGATAACGAAGGCGTTCTGAATGACCAAGAGAACGGTATCACTAGTTACAACGACACTGAAATCACAGTAACGTTTGAAGGTGAGACGGCTGGCTACCAAAACGCTGCGGGTTACTACAAAGTAGACGAAGACGGCAACATCACAGGTGTTGAAGTTGTTTACGAAAACGCATCACAAGTTGGTGGTGGCGGCGACCTTGTTCCAGGGCAAGATCAATTCAGCTTCCAAGTCGAGGAAGGCGAAAGCTTTAACCTGTTCTTAATTCCAAACGGACATCAGCACAACGACTTTGATGCGATGCAAGACGGTCAGTATGAGTTCCGTGCTGAGGATGGTTCGCCTGCGAACATGGATACGGTTGATCCTCAACTTGTCTTTGTTGCGGCAGATGGCACTGAGACCGTGATTCAAGGCCAGAATGGTGACGCGATCTTCCATGGTGGTTCAAGCTCTCAGCTAAACCAAGATGGTATCGAACATACTCGCACGACGGTTAATGAAGACGGCGAGCTGGTTTACGGCTTTGAAGATTTGTATGGCGGCGGTGATGCTGACTACACAGATTTCAACTTCACAATCGATGTGGGTGAAGTGAACAGCCAAATCTACAGCGGTGAAGTAACGGTTGGCCCTGATGGTACGGTGAACTTACCGACAACGGCTATCGAAAATTCACTACAAATCCAGTTACCAGAAGACTTCAACGAACAGCTTGAAGTTCATGTAACCGCAACTGCGACAGAGTTATCGAATGATGATTCTGAAACGGTATCTCAAACCATCTACATTAACGCGACAGGCGCGCACATTGAGCACGCACCTGAAGCACTTCCGGTTTCTGCAACGGTTGAAGAAGATGGTTCAATCATCATTACGCAAGAAGACTTATTGGCTAATGCGCGTGATTTAGATGGCGATCAGTTGACGGCTCTGAATTTAGCAACCGATGATGAGAGCGTTACGATTACCGATAACGGTGATGGTACGTACACATTAACGCCAGATGCTGATTTCAATGGCGATGTGAGCTTTACGTTTGATGTGTCTGATGGTGATGATGTTGTCTCTACCAACCTTGAGTTAACAGTTTCACCAGTAAATGACGGTCCAGAAGCACAAGACCACGCATTCACAGTCGGCGAAGATGGCGTGTTAACGTTCAATGACCAAGACCTATTAACAGGTGCAACGGACATTGAAGGGGACGACCTAAGTGTTGAAGGTGTAACTTACACTGGCGCAGATGGTGTCCTAACCGAAAATGGCGATGGCACATACAGCTTCGCGCCAAACGAAAACTTCAATGGCGATGTGAACTTCTCGTTCAATGTATCAGATGGTACCGATACGGTAACCGCTAACATTGATGTGAGCGTGACGCCAGAGAATGACCCTCCGGTTGCGGGTAGTACGTCTTACACGGTTCATGAAGACAACTCTATTACAATCAGTAACGAACAACTGCTAGCGAACTCTTCGGATATCGAAGGCGAAGTCGCAATTGATAACGTGACTTACAGTGGTAGCGACGGTGTTCTGGAAATCAACGGTGACGGTACATACACCTTCTCGCCAAACGAGAACTTCAATGGCGAAGTTAGCCTAGATGTTGTCGTGACGGATGAAGATGGCGCGACTGAAGCAACAACGGCGGGTATTACAGTCCTTGAGGTGAACGATCCGCCAGTTGCTGGCCCAACGTCATACACCATCGATGAAGATTCAGTACTGACTTTCAATGAGTCTCAAGTTCTGTTGAACGCTTCTGATATTGAAGGTGATGTTGAGCTTGTTGAGATCAACTACGACGGTCCAGACGGTATCTTCTCTATCAATGGTGACGGTACATGTAGCTTCGCTCCGAATGAAAACTTCAACGGCCAAGTGCAGTTGGATGTGACCATTCAAGATGAAGACGGCGCTCAAGTTGATACGTTTATTACGGTTGATGTATTACCAATCAACGACGTACCAGTATCAGGCGACCTTGCATACAGTGTTGAGGAAGACGGTTCGATTACCTTGAGCCAAGAGCAACTTCTTTCGCAAGCGAGTGATGTAGATGGCGACGACCTTACTGCTTCTAACTTGATTGTTGATGGAGACGCGACGGTTGTTGCTAACGATGACGGCAGCTTTACCGTTACGCCAGATGCGAACTTCAATGGTGACATTGACCTAACGTTCGACATTAGCGATGGTACAGATACGCTGGTTGCGACGGCTGACCTAACCGTTAACCCAGTCAATGACCTTCCACAACCACAAGATCAAACGTTCAGCATCGGCGAAGACGGCATCTTGAACTTCACTGATGAAGACTTGCTGACAGGTGCGACTGACATTGATGGGGATGACCTGTCGGTTGAAGGCGTTACTTACACAGGTGCGGATGGTGTTCTTACTGATAATGGCGATGGAAGCTACAGCTTTGCGCCAAACGAGAACTTCAATGGTGATGTGAACTTCAGTTTTGATGTGTCAGATGGCACGGATACAGTTCAAGCCAACATTGATGTCAGCGTGACACCAGAGAACGATCCACCGGTTGCAGGTAGCACGTCTTACACCGTTCATGAAGACAACTCAATTACCATCAGTGACGAACAGTTACTTGCTAACTCTTCTGACATTGAAGGTGATGTGGCAGTCGATAGCGTGACTTACACTGGCGCTGACGGTGTCTTTGAAGACAACGGTGACGGTACTTACACCTTCTCACCAAACGAAAACTTCAACGGCGAAGTTAGCCTTGATGTTGTCGTAACTGATGAAGAGGGCGCAACTGAAGCGACCACCGCGGGTATTACTGTACTTGAGGTGAACGATCCACCAATCGCAGGCTCAACCAGCTACTCAGTCAACGAGGACGAAGTTATCACCATCAGTTCAGAGCAACTGTTGGCAAACGCTTCTGATATCGAAGGTGAAGTGGCGATTGATAGCGTTAACTACACAGGTTCAGACGGTATCTTTACCGACAATGGTGACGGAACATTCAGCTTCGCACCAAACGCTAACTTCGATGGCGATGTAAGCCTTGATGTTGTCGTTACTGATGAAGAAGGCGCAACCGTAGCAACCAACGCAAGCATTGATGTTCTGCCTGTTAATGATGCTCCAGTATCGGGTGACTTGGCGTACAGCGTGGACGAAGATGGTTCAATTACCTTGAGCCAAGAGCAATTACTTGCTCAAGCGAGTGATGTTGACGGCGATGACTTAACAGCGGCTAACCTGACCGTTGGTGGTGATGCGACCGTCACTGCAAACGATGACGGTAGCTTTACTATCACACCAGATGCGAACTTCAATAGCGACATTGATTTGAACTTCGACATTACCGATGGTGATGCGACGCTTCAAGCAACGGCTGATCTTACCGTTAACCCTGTCAATGACTTGCCAACGGTCGGTGAGCCACAGTTTGTGACTCAAGAAGACACCAGCTTTACCTTTACAGAAGAGCAACTGCTGCAAAATGCGGGCGACATTGATGGCGATAACCTATCGATTGAAAATGTGGCTTCAGATAGCGGTACTTTGGTTGATAACGGCGACGGTACTTACACATTCGCACCGAATGAAAACTTCGACGGCAATGTGAATGTGACGTTCGACGTGAATGACGGTACAGCGACAGTACCAGCAGAAGCGACGATTGATGTTCAATCTGTGGTTGATATGCCTGAGCTGTCGATTGCGTCTGACCTAGTGATTGCTTCAGACAACTTCGAGTCTGGCTCAAACGGTTGGAATACCGGTACTGAAAGCTCACAAGGGTTCGAATCAGGTGACATGCTAGGTCGTATTGGTGGCACTGGTGGCGATGAAGCTGTCAGCAAAACTTACGACATTCCAAGTGATGTGAGCGAAGTTAATATCTCGTTCAGTTTCTACGAAATTGATTCTTGGGATGGTGAGTCATTCCAAATCTTTGTCGGCGGCGAAGAGCTTACCTCGTTAGATAACTCAGCCTTCCGTACCGAAGATGGCACGACAACGTTGTACGACTCAGCGGGTAATGAAGTCGGTGAAGTCGTTCATGGCGTATCGCAAGGTGAAGGTTTCAGTGGTTGGAACGACCAAGCGCACCAAATCAACCTAACGGTACCCGTTGAAGACGGCCAACTTGAGTTAGGCTTCGGTTCAACCTTGAACCAAGGTGTGAGTGATGAGTCGTTTGGCATCGATAACATTGAAATCACAGTGTCTGACGCGGATTACCAAATCATTGGTACCGAAGACACACCTGTACCACTTGATATTGATGCGGCGCTTACTGATACCGATGGTTCAGAAAACCTTGCTATCTTGATTGAAGACGTGCCAGAAGGCAGCTCGCTTTCTGCAGGTGCTGATAACGGTGATGGCACTTGGTCATTGCAACCAGGCGAGCTAGAAGGGCTAGAGTTTATCCCTTCAGGTGACTTCAATGGTGATGTGGTTCTAACTGTAAATGCGACATCGACTGATGTTGATACGGGCACCACCGCGACGGCAACCCAAGATGTGACGATTCATATCTCGCCAGCGAATGATGCTCCAGAAGTTGATGGTGACATCAGTGCTGTGACAGCCGAAGACAACAGCATCACGCTAACTCAAGAGCAGTTGCTAGAGCACGCTGTTGACATTGATGGTGATGATTTATCAGCAATCAATCTAACTACCAATGATGAAAATGCGACCGTTCAAATGAACGACGATGGCAGCTTCACCATTACACCGAGTGAAAACTTCAACGGTAATATCGAATTTAGTTACGATGTAACCGATGGGGAAGACATGGTCGCGGCTGGCCTAGACTTGACGGTAACACCTGTCAATGATGCGCCAGAGCCACAAGACCAAGCATTCACTATTGGTGAAGATGGGGTTCTTAACTTCTCTGACGCTGACCTGTTAACGGGTGCAACGGATGTTGAAGGTGATGACCTAACAGTCGAAGGTGTGACATACACGGGTGCTGATGGCGTTCTTACCGACAATGGTGACGGAAGCTACAGCTTTGCGCCAAACGAGAACTTCAATGGTGATGTGAACTTCAGCTTTGATGTGTCAGATGGCACGGATACGGTTCAAGCCAACATTGATGTGAGCGTGACGCCTGAGAACGATCCACCAGTGGCGGGTAGCACGTCTTACACTGTGCATGAAGACAACTCAATCACGATCAGTAACGAACAGCTATTAGCCAACTCTTCAGATATTGAAGGTGAGGTTGCGATTGATAGCGTGACTTACACTGGCAGTGACGGTGTGTTCGAAGACAACGGTGACGGCACTTACACCTTCTCGCCAAACGAGAACTTCAATGGTGATGTGAGCTTAGCGGTTGTTGTTACCGATGAAGAAGGGGCAACAGAAGCGACCACCGCGGGAATCACCGTACTTGAGGTGAACGATCCGCCAATCGCAGGCTCAACCAGCTACTCAGTCAACGAAGATGAAGTTATCACCATCAGTGCAGAGCAACTGTTGGCGAACTCTTCTGATATTGAAGGTGAAGTGGCGATTGATAGTGTTACTTACACAGGCGCTGACGGTATCTTTACTGACAACGGCAACGGCACATTCAGCTTTGCACCGAACGCAAACTTCGATGGCGATGTTAGCCTCGATGTAGTGGTGACAGATGAAGACGGTGCGACAGTAGCCACCAGCGCAAGTATTGATGTTCTTCCAATTAATGATCCACCAGTATCGGGTGACTTGGCATACAGCATTGATGAAGATGGTTCGATTACTCTGACTCAAGAGCAGTTGCTGTCTCAAGCATCTGATGTGGATGGCGATGATCTGACCGCAAGCAACTTAAGCGCAGGCGATAATGCAACCGTTGTTGATAATGGCGATGGCACCTTTACGGTAACGCCAGATGCGAACTTCAATGGCGATATCGACCTAAGCTTTGATATTTCGGACGGCACCGAGTCGATTGTGGCGAACGCCGATCTGACGGTAAACCCAGTCAACGACTTGCCAACGACATCTGATGTTTATGCGAACGTTGATGAAGATAATGTCATCACTATCACGCAGGAGCAGTTACTTGCGAATGCCGCTGATATTGAGGGCGATGACCTTGTCGCTTCCGACTTAACCTTAGTGGGCGACGATGCAACGATTGTCGACAATGGCGATGGCACGTTCTCAATCACTCCAAGCGAAAACTTCAATGGCTACATCGATGTTGCCTACAGCATCAGCGATGGCGACACACCAATTGCCGCTAACTTAGGCTTAACCGTTGACCCAGTTAACGACGCGCCAATTGTTTCTGCTGATGTGGCGATAACCATTGAAGAAGACGGTTCATACACCATTACTCAAGAAGAGCTCCTACAATTCGCGACTGACATCGAAGACGATGACATGACCGCAATTATCGGAGAGCAAGGCGATGAAACGACCGTTACCGGTACTGTGTTGGATGCTGAAACTGGCAATCCAATCGCAGGTGCGGATGTCACGCTAACCGACAACGCAGGTCATTCTTACACGGCGGAGACGGATCAATCCGGTAACTACTCTGTGAGCGGTCCTGTTGTTGACCAAGGTACCGTCACTATTGAACAAGAAGGCTCTATTACTAGCAGCTTCCTAGTTCCAGCTGGTGAAGATACCAACGGTGGCGTAACCGCAATATCGGAAGTACTTGAAGAAACAGATATGCGTATCGTGGTCACATGGGGTGACAGCCCACGTGATATGGATAACCACCTATGGCTCTACGATACAGAGAATGGCAGTGAGCTAGACCATATTTACTATCGCGACATGAGCCATGATTTGGGTGAAGGTAATGTCGTTCAGCAAGATGTAGATGACACGAATGGCGGTGGTCCTGAAACCATAACTATTCCAAATTATCAAGATGCGGACATGCACTATTCAGTACACAACTACACCAGCAGAAGTTGGGATGTCGATGGTGTTGAAGATGTACAGGTTCAGGTATTTGTAGGCGATACATTGGTTGAAACCTTCAGCCCAGATTTATCTGATAACCCATCAGGTGACCATTGGCATGTATTTGATATCGTGAATGGCGTTATTGTTCCAAGCCAAGATGTAGGCAGCGAGAATGCGTTTGATTTACCAACGGCAGAAGAAGCGCTCGCGAATGAAAACGGCATTGATATCTCTGAATTGCTAACCGGCGAGGAAGGTGATGATTCTGGTGAAACGGGTGGTAACGAACCAAGTGTTGGAGATGTTTCCATTGAGAACGCTCTTATCACTGACAATGGTGATGGTACTTACACCATTACACCGGAAGAGAACTTCAATGGTGAATTCTCGATTAGCTACAACGTAGACGATGGCAACGGTGGGGTTACTCCAGCGGAACTAGACGTGACCGTAACAGCAGTTAACGACCTTTCTGTAATTTACGACCACGACTACACCATTAATGAAGATGGTTCGCTGACCTTTACCGATGAACAGCTATTGGCTGGTGCAACGGATATTGATGGCGATGACCTTTCTGTCGAGTCGGTTAACTACGAAGGTACAGACGGTGTGTTCACGGATAACGGCGACGGTACTTATACCTTTGCTCCAAACGAGAACTTCAATGGTAATGTCGACCTAACTTACGATGTGAGTGATGGTACAGATGTTGTATCGGCGAATATTGATGTTCAAGTGGTTCCAATCAACGACGTACCGGTAGCGGGTTCTACGACTTACAGTGTTGAAGAAGACGGCAGTATCACCCTAAGCGATGCACAACTTCTAGCGAATAGCTCGGATGTTGAAGGGGAAGTGTTTGTCAGCGATGTAAGCTACAGCGGCACTGATGGTGTATTCACTGATAATGGTGATGGTACTTACACCTTTGCTCCAAACGAAAACTTTAACGGTGACATCAGTCTTGATGTCTCTGTTATGGATGAAGATGGCGCAACCGCTGAAACAACCGCAGGTATCGACGTCATTGCCGTTAATGACTTGCCAGTTGCAGGTTCAACGACCTACAGCGTTGACGAAGATAACGTGATTACCATCTCTGAAGCACAGCTTCTTGCGAACAGCTCAGACATTGAAGGTGATGTATCCGTTAGCGACGTTTCCTACTCAGGCGCAGACGGTATCTTTACTGACAATGGTGATGGTACTTACAGCTTCGCACCAAATGAAAACTTCAACGGCAATGTCAGCCTAGATGTCACCGTTGCTGATGAAGAGGGTGCAACGGCTGAAACCACTGCGGGTATTGAAGTTATCGCGGTTAACGACGCGCCAGTGTCAGGTGACTTGGCTTACTCAGTGGATGAAGATGGTTCAATCACACTAAGCCAAGAGCAGCTGCTTGCTCAAGCATCGGATGTGGACGGCGATGATCTTACCGCTGCCAACCTAACCGCCGGTGATAACGCGACCGTTACGGCAAACGATGATGGTTCATTTACCATTACCCCGGATGCTGACTTTAATGGCGATATTGACCTAAGCTTCGACCTTTCTGATGGTACTGAAACGGTTGTTGCAACGGCTGACCTTACTGTGAATCCAGTGAATGACATCGCAGTTGTAGAAGATGTCGCTTACACCATTGAAGAAGACGGTTCGCTTACCTTTACGGACGAGCAACTGCTAGCAGGTGCTTCTGATATTGATGGTGATGAGCTTTCAGTTGCCGACGTGTCTTACACTGGCGCAGAGGGTGTGTTTACCGACAATGGCGATGGAACCTACACCTTTGCACCGAACGAGAACTTCAACGGTGACGTAAGCCTAGACTTCTCAGTATCTGACGGTACAGAGACGGTTGATGCAAACATCGACGTAACGGTAACAGACGTTAACGATGCTCCAGTGGCAGGCGCAACGTCTTACCAAATGAACGAAGATGGCACCATCACATTGAGCCCTGAGCAGTTGATTGCTAATAGCTCCGATGTGGACGGGGAAGTGTCTCTTGATAGCGTGAGCTACTCAGGTGCAGACGGTATCTTGGTTCAAAATGAAGATGGTTCTGTAACGTTCGCACCAAACGAAAACTTTAACGGCGACATCAACCTTGATGTGACGGTTATTGATGACGATGGTGCTACCGCTCAAACCACTGCTGGTATTGAAGTTATTGCAGTTAACGACGCACCAGTGGCCGGAAACCTGGCTTACTCGGTTGATGAAGATGGTTCAATTACGCTATCTCAAGAGCAGTTGCTGGCTAACGCATCGGATGTTGATGGTGATGCACTAACCGCAAGCAATCTATCTGCAGGTGACAATGCGACTGTAACAGCGAACGAAGATGGTTCATTTACTATCATGCCGGATGCTGATTTCAACGGTGACATTGATTTGAGCTTCGATGTGTCAGATGGCCTTGAAACTGTTCAAGCTGGAGTCGACCTAACGGTTAACCCAGTCAATGACCTACCAACAGCAGAAGACCAAAACTTTACTGTTGAGGAAGATGGAACGCTAATCTTCACGGATGCAGACCTACTAGCAGGTGCTGCAGACATTGACGGCGATGACTTGTCTATCGTTGACGTGTCTTACACGGGCGCAGAAGGTGTGTTCACTGATAACGGTGACGGCACTTATAGCTTTGCTCCGAACGAGAACTTCAATGGCGATGTCAACCTAGGCTTCACAGTGACTGATGGCACTGAGACAGTCGATGCCAATATTGGTGTGACGGTAACGGATGTTAACGATGCGCCGGTAGCGGGTTCTACGTCTTACCAAATGAACGAAGATGGCACCATCACAATCAGCCCTGAGCAGTTAATTGCTAATAGCTCTGACGTTGATGGTGAAGTGTCACTTGAAAGCGTGACTTACTCAGGCTCTGACGGCACCTTGGTTCAAAACGATAATGGGTCTGTGACCTTCACGCCAAACGAGAACTTTAATGGTGATATCAGCCTAGATGTGGTCGTGACCGATGATGACGGTGCAACGGCAACAACAACGGCAGGTATCGAAGTTCTGGCTGTGAACGATGGACCTGAATCTGAGGATGTGAAACTAACCACAGCCGAAGACAGCACCATTCTTATCACACAAGACATGTTGTTAGCTCAAGCTACCGACATCGATAACACCGCAGACGAGCTGTCGGCTTCTGGTCTACAAATCGACCCTAGCTTGGGTGAGTTGCTAGATAACGAAGATGGTACTTGGTCATTTACACCAAACGAAAACTTCAATGGCGATGTGCCAATGACGTTTAACGTTAGCGATGGCCAAGAGACAATTTCAGTCGACGGCAACATCGATGTTACGCCAGTGAATGATGCACCTGAAGCGCCAATGATTGAGATGCAAGGCGAAGAAGATGTGGTCATGGTGATTGACCCGGCTTACATCGCGGATCAAGTGACAGACCTTGATGGCGACGAGATCAGCATTGAGAGCATCACAGTTCGAGCTCCAGCGAACGCGACCTTAACTCAGCAACCAGACGGCATGTATCACTTAGTGACTACTCAAGACTTCAATGGCTTAGTAGAACTCGGTTATCAAGCGACTGACGGTGAAGAAGTGGTTGATGGCTCGCTGAATGTGGATGTCATTCCGGTTAACGACGCACCATTCAATGTCGGCAACGCAATGATGACCACAGACGAAGATGGCGCGTTCACCTTCGATGCTGGCGACTTGATGAACTTGTTCGGTGACATTGATACCGCAGACCTTGTTGTTTCTCGCATTATCACCGCAGACGGTGAAGATGGCGGAGAAGTTACAGACAACGGTGATGGTACTTGGACATTCACACCAACAGGCGACTTTGCGGGTGTTTCTGACCTACAAGTTGTCGTGAGTGACGGTGAGTTCGAAACGGTTCTCGATGTTCCTGTGTTCGTACGTCCTGTCGCAGATGGCGCGGTTATTTCAACTGACCATGACGGTCCATTGGTGTTCGGTGAGGATGAAACCGGTCACTTAGGACTGAATGTTGGCCTAGTCGATGATTCAGAAACACTAAGTAACCTAGTGATGACAGGTTTCCCTGTTGGATTCGAGGTAACAGATGGTGTGAATACCGTGATGATCACCGAGCCGGGTCAATACATCGACCTGTTCGATTGGGATATCTCAAACATTCAAATGACGCCTCCTGAAGACTTCCATGGTGAGTTCTTCGTAACCGTAAGCGCAACAACGGTTGATTACGGAGATGAGCCGGAAGCGTTTGAAGATGGCATCGATTCTGGTGATTTCGAAACCGTAGCGGGTGATTCCATCATCCTAACGGCGGACGACCTAATCGGTTTGGCTGAGAATGTGGATGCCGACAGCGATGATGAAGTGAAACTGGTTCATCTTGCCGACCGCAGCCAAGGTGAGATTGTCGATAATGGCGATGGCACTTGGACGTTCACACCAGCACCAGGCTTCACGGGCGAAGCAGACATTGCGTACGTAGTTGATAAAGATGGCGTGCTTCATGATGAGCAAACTGGCGTAGTCGTGAAAGAAGGTGACTCGCAAGGGAATGCAGCACCAGAAGTTAACAGCATCACAACGACGGAAATCGCAGCGGATGCCACCTTGTCGTTCACTGATGAAGACATGTTAGCGAATCTGAGCGATGCAGAAGGCGACAGCTTGAGCATTGAGTCAGTAAGCTTGATGGAAGGTCAGGGCGTAATTGAGAGCGATAACCAAGGTAACTATCAATTCACTCCTGCTGAAGACTACACCGGCGATGTTCAAGTTGGGTTTATAGCGACCGATGGCGAAAATCGCATCGAAAGCTTCTTCAATGTGGATATCCAAAGTGGCGATGAAGCAGCGGCGAGCGAAGGTTATACCTTAGCTGATGATGGTTCACTAACTATCACGGATGCACAGCTGGTGGATGAGTTAGGCGTCAGTGATTCTGCACAAGTTGTTGATGTTGCAGACGCGAACGATGCTGGCTTCTTTGCCGAATCAGGTGAAGGTGAGTGGACTTACTGGCCGAACGAAGACTTCGATGGCAATTTAGCGATGAATGTTGAAGTTAACGACGGCGGTGAAGTATCAAGTCACAGCTTAAGCATCCAAGTTGAAGATGATTCAGTACAAAGTGATGAACCACAAGTCCAAGCTGCTCAAGCAACAGAAGAGCAACAAGTGGAAGTGGCTCAACAAGCTGATGACCAAGCTCAAGATGCTGAAACTGAAGACAGTACAGCAGATGTAACCGCGGCACCGGGCGATACTATCTCTATCTCGATTCCAGATGAGGTGAGTGGTAACGAATCGGTTGATTACGCTGATATGTCTGGTCTACCTGAGGGCGCTACTGTGAGCAATGCACTGGATAACGGTGATGGTAGCTTCACAATCAGTGGCAACCTAGAGCAGCCTGTATCTGTCGAACTCCCAGAAGGTTACGAAGGTACTAGCGAGATCCAATTCCAAGGTTACGACGAATTGGGTAGCTCAATAGACGGTGCTAGCGGTTCTGTTGAAGTTGAGGTCGATGATCAATACACCATGCAAGGTTCTACGCAAGAACAGCAACCGGACATGGCGGGTATGGAATCTGGTGGCAGCGACTGGACAAGTTCAGGTGGTCAAGATCAAGGTGTTGACTTCACGGACGACTCTGGAAGTTTCGATTCAGATTCTCAAACTGGAACCGATCAAGGCAACGACTTCGATCAAAGCTCGATTTAATCGAGAGGGCTTAGTTTTAGTCTAAACCGACAAGCAGATAGGGCAGCGTAAAGTTGCCCTCATTAAAGCCATGTAGAGTTATTGATGCATGGCTTTTTTTTATTTATTTTTTTGTTTCGCTAAATAAACTTGAGAACAGGTAAATATGTCCTTAATTATTAGAAGGGTCCGTTAGACAGGAGGGACGACATGTATCGTTATGTCAGTTCACCGCAAGCGTCGAAGTACATAGTGCCACCACCTAAACATCGAGAGTTGTCGAGTGTGGATGTGCCTGAGTCCGAATTAGAGATGCGAGAAATATTGAATAATTGGTTTGCTGATGGTTTAGCGCCCATTATTGAAAGTGAAGATGACTACATCTCTGCGAGCGATCACGTTCGATTTGAAAAGCTTAGCCGCACCGTTGGGATGTTGTTGAGAAACAAAGATTATTATTTTGCGGCTAAACGGATTTTATCAGTGTGGGAACAAGATTGTCTTGAAACCACTTATATCAATTATCTCATTTTTCGCAGTGAGCGAGTCACTTCTTTAAGGTAAGTTAATGGCGTGGCATTTGTCATTTGTCATTTTTCATTAGGCATTAGCGACTTAGGGTTCGTGTGCTTACGATTTTTTTATTTTTCTAACGAATCAGCAAACAAAAAGGGCAAGCTTGGAGGCTCACCCTAAAGGTCTTTGTTTTGGCTTAACGTTATTTTCAACTAATTCTCAACTGGGCTACGACTTACACCCAACCATCAAATTTGAGTCGTTTTTGAATTCTTTCGACCGCTTCTTTCTGCATTTGTCTAACACGTTCATTAGACACATTCACATCCAACATTTGTCCGACCTCAGACAGCGTTTTCACCTTGTTATCAAAGAAACCAAAACGGTGGATGAGCACCTTTTGTAATTTTGGAGGAAGTGTATAGATGATTTGTTCTAGAGCTTGGGTAAAGGATTGATCCTCACAATCTTGTTGAGGGTCTGGGATATATTCACTTTCGCATTGATCAAGCACCATAGGCGCATGGCTAGTTCCAACCGTTGTCGTCACGTCAATAAACCCGCTTAACGCCACCAGTTGATCGACGCGTTCGGCCTTTACACCTGAACTGTCTGATAGCTCAGAAATTGAAACCTCTTTACTCATTTTTTTGCTTGCATCGAGCTTTTTTGAGGCGAGGCTGTTTATTTCTTTACACACGTGGGCTGGCAATCGAACGGTTCGACCCGTGTTCATGAGTGCGGCTTCAATGTTTTCGCGGATCCACCAAACAGCATAGGTTGAAAAACGATAGCCTGGTTCTGGATCGTATTTGTCGATGGCCTTAATCAAGCCAATGTTGCCTTCCTCGATCAGGTCGAGCAGGGTGAAATTATTGCCTTTACGTTTTAGGTAACTCTTTGCGATTTTCACAACAAGGCGCAGGTTTGATTCGATCATTACATCACGCGCTTTTTTCTCACCCGCGCGATTCAATTTTGCGTAATACACCTCATCTTCACGCGACAGCAGATCAATGCCAACAATATCTTTCAGATAATGAGCATAAGGGTCTGCACTGGTAGAAAATGATTCGGTAATGGGTGTTTCATCCGTGAGCCCCTGAAACGCAGCAAAACTATCGTTGTTCATTTCCTTGTCCTTATCTAGCCGACTGAACGTTTTAGTTTTTATTATGCCACCAAGTGATTAACGCTTGGTTTCATTAGAGTGTAGATAACAATTTCTTCTTTACCAATAAATAAAATGCAATTTCGTATGTTTATGTCACAAAAAGATCTACAAATATTTAACTATTTTGCATCTCATCAAGTGTGTTGGTTTTTCGTTTAAAACATTAAGACGGATAGTTTATAAAGCATGTGTTATACATCGGTTTATCTAGATAAATGACGTGAATTTATAGGTGTGGGTTAGAACTATAATTGAGAGGAGAAATGATGAGAAAAATGTTAAGAGTCGAGGTTCAATGTTTCCAAGCACCTCAACTCTTTTAGCTGTGTCGGCTGTTAAGTATCGCCATGCACGTTTTAATTCTATCGACTAATAAGTGCTAAGAACCTCATCGATTTGCTGATTAATGATCTTCATTTCGCTGTAGATAACCGAAAGATCATCATCTTGCGGCGCAAGCTTATTGAGTGTGTTTTGTTCTACTCTTTCCAATGCAACTGTGGCCGTTTCTTCACCAAAGCTGGCTAAAATGCCTTTTAAGGTGTGCACGGTAAAATGAAGCTTGCCCCAATCTTGTTGTTGAACCAACTCTTCGATCTCTTGTAGCGAATTGCCATGGTCTTCTTGATATGTAGACAAAACGGCGTAAATGACGTCTCTGTCATTGTCTAAATAGGCGTTTAAAGCATCAAAGTCTAGCATGTGGACTCCTGTCGGCTGAATGTTGAAAATGGGCTAGGCGGCTTAGTGGAAAAACCATACCTTGATGAATCACTAATCCATTGATTCCATTTTGGAGGAAGTTCTAACTGTAAGATTTCTTCTAGATAGTCGTCGCTAAGTTTCTCATCTATATGAGCTTTATTGACGGCGTATATATAGTCAAGTTTGGCGGCAACTGAATATGGGTAACTGTGAATGTAGTCCTTTATTTCTTGGATCGAACCCAAATTTTCAATGTTTATACACGTTGAAGGGTCGACATTTTTGGACTCAAGTTGGTGATTTATGGCTTCTCCACGAGATTTGAGACATTCCACTGTTAAATGATAAAGAGAGTACTCACCAAAGTGGGCGAGCATGGGTAGTAACTGAGTGAGCAAATAAGTCGGTTGGCTGTGGAAATTGTTCGCTAACAGTGTCGAAGCTCTAATCACTTTTTTGTGGGCAATCTGAGGGCTATTTTCGATGAGCAATATGCTGCTCTGAAATAGGGCAAGGCTGGCCAAAACTTGCTGCTGTTGTTTTACCGGAAGTTTCAGGTTTACCAACTCGGTGAATTGGTTGGCGTGCTCAAGCAAAATACGTTTGTACTTTAGTTGCGTCTCGCGCTGATACGTTGCTTTTAAGGAATTAAAGTGCGCACCAATGGAATGGATGACATCAATGTCAGCAGCTGAAATGTGGGTTGCATACATCTCACCTAACTTTATGATCATATGTGTGTTATCTGCGTTCTCAGCTAAGTCGATCGCCCTGATTGCACGATGGCTGATGCTAGGAGTCATCTCAAATGCACGAATCGCTAATTTAAGAGCAGGCAGCAGCATTTTATGTTTTTCATAGATACAGCTTAAGCAGTCAATCACGCTCAATGAGAGTGGCTGTGCTATTAGAAAATTGTGGAGCTTATCTATGGCTAAATTTGGCTTGCCTAAGCTGTCGAGAATCAGCGCTTCAGCCACCAATTTGGTTGGGTGCATGTTGGTTTTGGAGTTGTTAATGACGCTAGAGAGTAACTGCCATTTCTTACCTGCAATTAAATGTTCAATCAATGTCGCTTCGAACTGAACGCTAGTACCATTAGGGGAGATCGCCAAAGCTTGAGCTAATCTCTCTTGACTGGCAATGGGATACAAATCATTCAGTTGGGTGAGTTTCTTTGAAACGGACACGGCACTTTGGATCTTTTTACCCAACGTTTGAGTATTAATCGGTTTAGAAACGAAGTGGTGTGCTTCACCTGAAAGGGCGGTTAATACTGTTTCCTGACGCATATCCCCAGAGAGCAAGATTGTCGCCACCGTATGATCGATGAGGCGATTTCGATACAGAATGCCCAACAGCTCAAAGCCAGTAAAAGACTGTTCTAAGTGGTAGTCAATGAGGAGTACATGAAAAGAGTGTGTCTCGACCGCTTTAATGGCTTTTCGATAGTCGGTCGCAATAAAAATACAGTCGCGCGAAACTCCCAAACTAGCCAGTTGCTGCTTAATAAGTATTGTTGCGCTTTTAGAGTCGTCGACGATCAAAATTCGAAGGTCTGTTGGTAAGGTCAAATCCATTTTCCTTAATACCAAATGTTATTTTTTAATTTAGGTGTCAAGTTGCACATTGTCAAGGTGCCTATATCACATACAAACACTCAATAAACTATTGGTAATTAAAGAGTATTAGATAACATTTATGAAAGCCTTCAAACGCAGGTGACTTTTACCTGATTTTAGTGGGGTTATACGTGTTTTAGAAATAAAAAAGAGGCAAGCCGATAAGCTCACCTCTCTGTTTATTGTTCGAGTTTTTATTCGAAATGTTGATCTTTGCTTGAAGTTTTATTTACCGAAACTCTAGCGTTAATCACGCATGTTTAGAATCAATACTGCCGCTAGAGCCAAGAACGCCGTCATCATTAAGAACACATCGTTGTAAGCCATGATGGCTGCGTCACGTTGCATTGTGCCGAGCAAACTTGCTTGTGCTTGTTGCATCGCAGTTGCGGCATCACTTCCTGACTGAATGAAAAACGCTTGTTGTTGCTGAAGCGTCTGCCAACCAAGTTGACTCACTGAAGGTAGCGACTCCTTGATGTGTGCTAAGTGCTCACGGGTTTTGTTATCCAATAGCGTAGCGATAATCGCGATGCTGAAAGCGCCCCCTAAGTTCCGCATTACGTTGGTTAACGTTGATGCGTCTGGCGTGTCCATTTTGCTGATGTTCTTCATGGCAACCAAAGACAGCGGAACCATGATGAACGGACTACCAATAGCACGCAGAACCATAGATAAAATCAGCTGTTGCCCGCCAAAATCGATTGTCATGTGTGTATTTACGTAACAACTAAAACCGAACATCGCGAAGCCAAAGGTAACCAAGTACTTAGGCTTAATGATCTGTGTTAGCTTTGGCACAATTGGGAATATCAGAAGCTGTGGGAAACCCATCCACATTAGCACTTCACCAATTTCCATCGCGTTATATTGCTGAATTTGAGTGAGATACATCGGTAGAACATAGATAGAGCCGAGCAATGCCATTCCTAGAATCAAATAGGCGATACAAGACATCGCAAATTGCCCATCCCGCAATAGCCGCAGGTTAACCAATGGCTTCTTGTGTTGGAGTTCGTTTATCACGAAGTAAACCAAACTCACCGCCGACACGATACTCAAGCCAATAATAAAGCTCGAACTGAACCACTCTTCACGGTTACCTTCTTCTAACACCACTTCCAAACAACCTAGCCCTAATGCCATGGTGGCGATACCAAACCAATCGGCTTTTTTCAGCGTGCCAAGGTCGAGCTTTTCATCGTCCAAGCCATATCGGATCATGGTGATCACAAGCAAAGCTGGCGGAATATTGATGTAGAAAATATAGTGCCACGAGAAGTTCTCCGTCAGCCAGCCACCAAAGGTAGGGCCAATCGATGGAGCAAAGGTCGCGGTTACACCAAACAGTGCCATACCCACAGCACGCTTGTTGACCGGCAATAACTGAATCACCAGCGAGAAAGCAAGCGGGATTAGAGCACCACCACTGAAGCCTTGCATCGCGCGGAAAACGATCATCGAGGTCATGTTCCAAGAGAACGAACACAACAAAGATGAAATGGTGAAAATGGCTGTCGTCCACGTGATATAACGGCGTTTACCGAGCGCTTTAGAAAGCCAACCACTGAGTGGGATAGCGATCATCTCTGCGACTAGGTAAGACGTAGAGATCCACGAGCTTTCATCCAAGGTGGCTGATAGCGCACCTTGAATATCTTTGAGAGACGAGTTGGTGATCTGAATATCCAAGATCGCCATAAACGCGCCAATCAAGCCGCCAAATAGGGCGATCCAATGGCGTCTCGAAACCTCGTCATCATCATTTGTTTGGGTGACAACACCAGCGTTACTCATGGTCTAGCCTCGTTTATCGATGGTCGCTACCACAGACAAACCAGGAAGCAGTCGACCTTTCAACTCTTGCTGATCTGGAATAGTAATTTTAACCGGTACACGTTGAACGATTTTAGTGAAGTTACCGGTCGCGTTTTCTGGTGGTAGGAGCGCAAATTTAGCGCCAGTCGCAGGGGAGAAACTGTCTACCACACCTTCAAGAGGCTGCCCCGGGAACGCATCCAGCTCTACTTCAACCGTCTGACCTTTGTGAATACCACTTAGCTGTGTCTCTTTGAAGTTGGCTTCAATCCACACTTGGTTGTTTGGTACCAAGCTCATCAGTGGTGCGCCTGCTTGAATCAGCAAGCCTTCACGTACGCTGCGTTTACCAATCACGCCATCTGCTGGCGCGTAAATTTTGGTGTAATCAAGGTTAAGCTGTGCTTGATCTCTCTGGGCTTGAGCTTCGGTCACGGATGCATTTGCTTGCTCAATCTCACTAGCGATAACGGTTAATTGGTCATTGGTTGCAACGAGGTTTGCTTTTGCTTCTTCTAAATCTGCCTGAGTTACTTTTTGTTGTGCAACCATGCTATCGACTTCATCTTGAGACGCGTAGTTACGCTTTAGTAAGCTACGAGAACGTACCACTTGTTGAATCGCGCGTTCGTATTCAGCTTGTGCAGAATCAACGCGGCTTTCTGCTTGATTGATCTTGCTACGTTGTAACGTTTGTTGTGCCACTAGATTTTTGACGTCTGATTGCACGACGCTTAAATGGGCGTTTGCTTGAGCGAGTGCTGACTGGTAATCACGGTCATCGATTTGAACCAGCAAATCACCTTCTTTAACCGATTGGTTATCACTCACATAAGACTTAACAATATAGCCAGAGACCTTAGGGCTAATATTCGTGATGTCGCCTTGTAGGTAGGCATTGTCGGTAGATTCAAAGTACTGGCCATAGCCGTACCAGTATCCAGCACCGGCTAAACCCAATGACAGCATGATCGCAGTAGCAATAAGCGGAGCTTTTTTACGTTTTTTTGTGCTTACTGTTTGCGAAGCGTTGTTGTTCTCTGTCATTTTTTCTTTCTCATTTTGTTTTTATTTAGATGTAACGAATTGTAAATGAATTCGATTGATTGATAAGATAGGAAAAAAGGGAAACACTGTTGCAAAAATCTAACTAATTGCGCTTTGGGAGAAGTACGATGGACTTAAATGCTGTGACTGTTTTTACACAAGTTGTTGATTGTGGGAGTTTCACGCACGCAGCTGAAGCATTGAACATGACCAAGTCGACCGTCAGCCGAAAGCTAGACGAGCTGGACGAGCTGGAACAGCATCTAGGTGTGAGGTTGATCACTCGTTCGACACGAAGTTTAGTCTTAACGCCAGAGGGTGAGCGCTTTTATCAGTCGAGCATGCAGATGCAAGAGATCATGAACCAAGCTGAGCTAGAGGTTTCAGCCAATCAGGATTTGATCCGAGGGCAGTTGAATGTTGTGTTGCCTGTCGAATTGGGGCATCAAGTATTAGCCAAATACATCCACAGCTTCCTAAAAGAGCACCCAAACGTGACTTTGAACTTAGAACTGTCGAATCGAGAAGTCGACATCATTGCGGAGGGTATCGATCTTTACGCACAAATTGGTAAGCTAGTGGACTCGAGCTTGGTTTCTCGCTACCTCACAACATCAAAGCGTGTATTGGCAGCCAGCCCTGAGTATTTAGAGCAGTTCGATGACGTCTCTTCACCCGATGATCTTGAACCGCCATTCAGAATGATTGAGGTGGTGAACAAGGCCGCGCGTCTACCCAAGTGGCATTTACAATTAGAAGGCGGTGAGTCGATTTTGATCGATCTGCCGTGTCAGTTACGGGTGAATACCATCACGGCATGCCTAACAGCTTGTGTAGATGGGCTCGGTTTGGCGGTGCTTCCTGAATTCATTTGTCGTGAGCACTTCAAGACAGGCAAGTTGATTCGTTTGCTACCTGAATATGAGATGCCGGAAGTTTCAGTAAGCCTAGTGTATGCAGACAGGCAGTTGATGCCGAAACGTAAGAAGGTCTTTATCGACTATCTACTGACTGCCTTTCAAAATAGGAAGCAAAAGTAACGGGGAAAACCTTAGCGGTTAAGTGCTTAGGCTTCCTATTATTCGTTATTGTCTAAACCGTATCGAAGCTAACTATGATCGGGCTGCCAGTCGACGACTTGCCCATTCGCCAATATAGCTTTGACCGATAGGGCAGCAATATCGACACCGTTGTAACGAAATGCCTTGTTAGAAAAGTTAGCAATGATCTTACTCCCGTCACTGAACTCAGTTTGTTGAACATCGCCGTTCTTATCTAACCAGTCGAAATCGACCAACTGTTTATCCCATAACTGTTCGTGCATTGGTTCAAAGCCATCTTGATAGTGTTTGAGTGCTTTGATTCTCGGGCTTGAACTTGATAAAGCTTCATCTCTGGTCAAGTGAACCATCGGTGGTGTGTTGTATAGCATGGCGGTTAAGTCACGTTCTGCTTGTACATTAGTGAACTTGAGGCTGTCTGAATGCCAATGGTGCGTATTGATTACTTCATCATGGAAAACGGCTTGGTAAAGTGGAATTCGATATTGTGGCGAAAATAGTAGCGACTTGTAGGGCTCTTTAACCTCGGCCGGCTTAAAGAAGAAGTCAGGCTTGTGGTCTGGGTACCAACGACCTAAGTAATAGGGAGATTGGTGGTTCTCTTTCATGTCTTTGTCTGTCCAACCAAAACCAACCGTTTCTAAGCCGTGTGCAAACGCGATGCCTTTTGTTGTTAGGCTGTTGCCGTCTTCAGAGCCTAATACTAACGATGGTTGCTCGCTAAGCCACTGCATTCGGTTGTTGAAGCCTGAAAGCATGTCCGACTCGTTTGTATTGCCATTGCCATTACTGTTGCTATGACTGTCTATAGAGCCGCTGTAATCTTCACGTGCCATGGCGGTTGCATCAACATCTAAGAACAAGCTGTTGAAGTTGCCGAATCTCATAATGTCTTGAGCACGCTGTTTTACGTATTCTAAATGGCAGTTCGGATTTAGATAGAACCCGTTACCTCGAAACCCTTTTTTTAGGCTCCCATCTGCCATTTCAATGGCACAACTCTGACGCATCGGCTCTGGTAATTGAGCGGTTAGCCAGTTGTCATTGAGTTTCGCAGGAATGGCTGTGTTGTAGGAATCGTAGGTGCCGACCAGATATCCGGACTGTTTTGCCAGAGCCACGGCGTTAGGTTGATAGAATGCTGGCATCCAATTGTCGAATCCGAGCCACAGTTTGTTTAAGCCTGCCTTATTTAGGTTGGTGAGCATGTCTGAAGACAACGCTTGTCCCCAAGTCTCTGACGAGTTTAGGTAAGGGGAAGCGTGCTCTAGCAACCAGTTCTTCTTATCCTGTGCTGCTTTATATTGCGCTTTAATCGTGTTGTCTTCGAGTGTCGGATTACCAACAGGATATAACACCTGCAATGACTGGCTAATAGAGTCCAACAATAGTTGTTTGTGGTACTGACTGAACCAATCTTTCCCCTTGGAGAGTGATGATAGCTCTCTTTTCGCTTCCGCAGAAACACTGAGTTTAGAGCCCTCTAGATACCATGTTTTCAATCCCCACCAGTCACTCACATCTTGGATGCTTAATGGGTCTTTGCCAAATAGGTAAACGTGGCTCGCGCCGATCAACTTAGTCACATCTGGATTGCGCTTTTGCTTTGCTACAAGCGTTTCAGACTGGTCATTATTGATGCGCCAATCTCGGTATTGTTTGGCACCATCTAACCACGAGTCTCCGAGGGTGATACGAACAATAAAAGGTTGTGACTGATTGAGCATCGTAAATTGGTGTGCTGCCTTCATATCAATTTTGGTTTTTGTATTTGAGGAAGCATTAGAGGATGCATCTGAAAAGAGCAGTTGATTGTTGGTTGCATTAACCATTTGATAGCTAATGAAATGATTGTTTTGCTGTACTGTCCAAAAAGGCGTCTTCAAGTCTTGAGTAGTGTTACTTCCAGAATGGTTGTCGACTAGATAACTCCCCCAAAGCTTGTTATCTGTAGGTACACGCATGCCTTCGCTAAAAGGAAGAAATAGGGTCTGAGTTTGTTTTTCTGCAAGATCAAACCACGCCAACTCTACGGGCTGGTTACGTTTCACCTGTATATTTGAAGGGAAGCTGAACTGAAAAGTGAGTTGATCTTGATTAAGCTCTGCCTCAACGTTTATCCTACTAGGTACTAAGGTCCAAGTTGCGGTCTTTGCTGAGTTAGTTTTATCGGAAAGACCAATGACTAGATTCGTCACTTTCTGTGGTTGGCTATCAACGGTGAGAGCGCCGCTGTTAACGCTTAAGCCGTTCCAATCTATCTCTAAAGTATTCGATGAAATAGAGACTGTATTGTTGGTAGTGGTGTTAGCGTTGTCGCGAATACTGCTGCCGCTAATGCTATTTCCGCTAACGCTGCTGTTGCTAATACTGGTGAGCGTTATTTGGCTCGCTTGTGCATTGGATGAGACCAGACAAGCTGTTGTTAAAGCCACAATGGCACAAGTGGAAAGATTGAGAGGGTGACGTACGCTGAGCATATCTAGATTCCGTAAAGGGTGAGTACGGTCATTACACCTAAGTAGCGCTAGTGCTTTGTCACCTATATGTCTCTATTTTCTGCATTACCTAGTTTCTAATATTCTTCTGAATGCATTCCATTAGAAAGGCACGGCGACGCGTTGCACATATTGGACTTCAATAGCGCCTTGGTATTCAAACATTTCAACCGAAGCACTTAAGTGCTTGGCTTTGGTTCCTAGTGGACTTTCTGTGGGAACGGGTGCTTGTGTTGTTTTGATTGGCACTTTGTAACCCAGCAGGTTGTAGTCTTCATCAAACCATTGCCAACTCACATTAGCGTCAGGGCAGTTGTCGATCACCTTTGGAGGCGAGAGCACGATATGTGGTTCGCTGAGTTTACTTTCGAGCGTCAGCCATCGATTACTGTCATTTAAAGCGACAATAATAGGGTAGTGATTTGAACCTATCTTTAGTTGATAAACACCAGATTCGGGTTTGATGAACATTTCATTGGTTTCAATCTCTTGATACTCATTATTGGAAGCGAGTTGTCCATCAAGAAGGACTTTGCCTTTAGGCGATACCAAAGAAAGAGTTTGGGTTTCTAAGCCTTTGTTGAGCTGTTCGGAAGAGACTTTGATTTGATAACCGTGCGACGACAGGCCATAGCGTCGAATGAAGCTGACTTGAATGTGGTGTTTCGGCTCAGCACTTTGTTTTAGTGAGGTTCCACATTGAGTCTGGCTTAATATCTCTTGTTTGACTGGCAGCCAAAGCTCACTATCGAGTGTTTGTTGATCGAGTGCGATTTGCAGCTCTTGCCACGCAACTTGAGGCTGGTCATCAAGCAGAGATTGGTAGGTGTGCTGTAATGGCGTGTCAGTAAACCATGCTGCATGACTTGCGAACGGCAAGGTGCAGAGCAGTGCAGTTAACGAAGTGACTTTCATTATGACTCCCCAGCCAAGCGGTAACCAACGCCGCGATGTGTTTCTATATTCAATGTGGGCAGCTTCTGGCGTAAGCGCAGTATGTGATTATCAATAGTTCGGGTACTAGGAAAGGCCTGATACCCCCAAATTTTGTTGAGTAACTCATCTCGGTGAAACACACGACTTTGGTTCTGAACAAACAGTACCAATAGCTGAAACTCTTTAGGTTTTAGTGTTACTGGGCTTTCATCCAGATAAGCGCTCCGTTCCGATAAGTTGATTTGGATATTTGCGTAATTTAAGAGGCTCACACCTAACGGACGAAGCTGGGTAATGACTCGAGCAAGTAATTCGTCGTTAGAAAATGGCTTAGTCACGTAATCTTTGGCACCCGCCATTAAACCTTCAACACGTTGTTGAACTTCTACTTTAGCGGTCAACACAATCACAGGCAGCGCTTTGAGGAGCAACCAGTTTGGAAGGTGTTGCAAGCTGTCCCCATCTTCAAGCTGTCGATCCAGTATCACAAGATCGGCTCGAAACCATTTCTTACTGGCATTCTCTGAATCCTTCGCCCAAAGGCATTGGTAACCATTGGATTCAAAGAAGCTGACGAGGCCTTGTCCAAGCAGTTGGTCGTCTTCAATCAGCAGTAGGGTGTTCATAAGCAATTTCCAAAATACATCGGGTTGGGTTACGAAGAATAATGAGGCGGCCATTCGCTTGCTTCATCAAGTGCTCGACAATAGTCAGGCCAATGCCCATGTTATCCAGTTCGTGCGTTTCACTTGGCGTGACACCAGACATGAGCCGTTGTATCGGTGAAGGGAAGTGCCCCTCGTCTTGTACCTCAATCGTCAGCTTGTCACCGAGTTCGACCTTTACCAAAACCTCACCTTTACCATGTTGTTTGGCATTCTTGATTAGATTATCCAAGCAGATGGTTAGCCAGTAATAGGGAAGGTTCAGTTCAACTTCACGCGCTTCACATTGATAAGAAATATTGTGCTTTTCACAGACATGATCGAGCCACTCTTCTAATGATGCATTTTGCTTTAACAAAGGCTCTGACTGATCAGAACTTAGGTACACTTTGCTGTTTTCGGTGAGTTGAGAGAGTCTTTGATAATCAGATATTAAACGCCAAACCGCACTTTGAGTTTCATCCGAAAAGTCATCGTAGCGATTTCTGAACATCTCGACGGTTAGACCTAGGCTAGTAATGGGCGTGCGTAGTTCATGAGTAAGAAGCTGTAAAACGAACTGCCTCTCTTTTCGTTGTTTTGTTCTTAGGTATAAGACTCTAGCGAGGCCGGAAAGCAACGTTAACAGTAATGAAAATATCAAGGTTTTCATGATCAGGTTGTCATTGCTAGGCTCGCTTAAGCACACGTTGCTGTAACGAAAAGTACAGGTATCACCTGCCAAAGATATCTCTTGTTGTTCTGCGATAGGTTGCCAAACATCTAAGGGAATGGCTTTCCAGCCTTGTTCGCCACTTAACCAAAGTACATCATCTTGTTGCCAAGCGCGATATCCATTGAGCAGAGCTTCTCTGCCTTGTGCAGTGAGAGCCTCTAGCTTGGTATATAAAGGGTGCTGTGGGTTGGTAATATTCAAAAATGGACGTATTTGCTCGCTTACGTCTGGGTAAGCTGCCAAATAACGATCAGCAAAGCTGCCACCGGCAGGGTGACGTTTGGAGTGTGCTGCAAACCAAATCGAATCTAATGCTTGTTGCTGACACAGAGCGAGCTCGAACTCGATCGCGTCATGTAATGAAGGGTTACTGCTTTCAATTGCTTGGCAGTGATCTTGTATTGACGCTAACGCTGCGATGTCGTCCCAACTGAATTGGTTGAAATCAGGATAGCGGCTATTTTCATGGAGCAGAACTTTCGGATACTGAGCCAACTCTTGTTGAGATACTAAGAGTGGGGATGATTGCCAGCTCAGTTGATACAGAGTTTGCCACTTATCTTGCAAACTTTGGGCATTGACTAGGGTTGGGAGCCAAAAGATCAAGCAAAGAGCTAATGTAAACCTGCGCATCCAATCATTCTCGTTAAAAGTCGTGGGGCGAGTCTAAAGAGTTTTGGGCGCGATTTGTAACCTGAATGTCAACAAGTGTTCTTTTAACAACAAATTGTCGAGTGGGTCATGCTTTTAAATAATAAAGTACAAATACAGTAAGTATCATTTATTTGAAATAAAATAGCTAATTGTGTACTTACTGTCATTATTGGGCGAAATGAGGGGACTATACTGGGCTCATACCTAATAAGAGGAACCATCATGAAACTCATCATCAAATCAGTATTGGCAATCAGTATTTTGGCTACAGGCTCTGCTCATGCGTTCGAATTAACCAGCAACGATATTCAAGAAGGTCACCCAATGGCAAAGACTTTTGAATACTCTAGTTGGGGTTGTGACGGCGATAATCAATCACCACAATTGATGTGGAAAGATGCACCAGCAGGTACCAAAAGCTTTGCTATCACAGCTTATGATCCAGATGCACCGACTGAAAGTGGCTTCTGGCATTGGGTTGCGTTTGATATCCCTGCAACTGTGAACGAGCTACCTCGCGGTGTCGACATCTCTAAAGTCGGTGGCAAAGAAGGTCGCATTGATTATGGTACAGTTGGCTACGGTGGCGTTTGTCCTCCAGAAAAAGATGGTATGCACCGTTACCAGTTCACGGTTTGGGCATTACCAACGGACAAACTTAACCTCGACGAAAATACGCCGTCGGCTGTGGTTGGATTCACGTTGAACAGCATGGCTTTAGACAAAGCTAAACTGACCGCAACTTATACACGTTAATAGCTTATGTACGTTAATAGCTTATGTACGTTAAAGCTTATACACGTACATAATAAGTAAACAAGGGGATGAGATGAATCATCAATATCAAGTGACGATCTTTCGTGCAGAGCAGTTACAAAAGCTGCGTAATGTGAGGATTCTATCCCCTAGTATCATTCAGATCATTACAGGAAGTAAGCGCCTGTTTTGGAAAGATTCAGTGGCAGAGCTCTCACATTCTGATCTGCTGTTGTGTGAGGCATCAGCTTCACTAAGTTTTGAGAACATGCCCCACAAAGGGCGCTTCTTGTCGCGAGTGTTCAGCTTTCAATTCCAACCTTCTCAGGCGATGCTTGATTTAAGTGAGGAACGGTCGAATGATCTGGGACTGCCTACGGTGAAAGTGGATCGAAACTTACAAGACTCACTCAATGCGTTGTTTTCGTTTGATACACAGAGCATGAGCAAAGAGACTCAACAGTTTTGGCTGCAGGGCTTGTACCAGCAATTGGCTGAAAAAGGGGTGTTGCATCTATTGTTTGCCAGTGCCAACGTCTCGTTTAGCCAAAAGCTTAGCCATTATCTTTCACATTCACCAGATGAGAAACATCCGCTAGAGTCGGTGGCGGAGCGTTTTGCGATGAGCCGAGCGACGCTGATTCGAAAACTCAAACTGGAAGGTATGCAATATCGTGAGGTATTAGCTGAAGTTCGCTTGAGTCACGCGCTTTATCTGATGCAAAACGGACAACAGAACGTGGCGATGTTGGCTCAGTCTTGCGGTTACCAATCGGAAGGGCGTTTTAGTCAGCGCTTTAAAGGCAAGTTTGGTTTGTCGCCAAGTGAATACATCAAAACCGTCGTCAGCCATAGAGTCGCGAGCAAATAAAGTCGCGATACCATAATCATTCTGTTTGCCTAAACGCTCACTTTCTTATCTCGTGCTGCCAATGCCGCGAAAATCGTGCACGCAAAGGCAACAGATGCGACCAACAGAATCGGCACACTCCAAGAATCTGTCTGAGCATGAAGCTTACCCACCAGCGTTGGGCCAGTGGCTGCCAACGCATAACCGATTCCCTGAGCCATACCCGACAATGATGCGGCTTGGCTGCTATTCGATGTACGCAAGCCAACAAAAGAGAGCGCGATAATAAATGTCGAGCAGTTGGCTAATCCAAACAGTCCCACCCAAAAGATCGCAAACTCAGGCAAATACAGAAGACCAATCAATCCAACAAATACACTCGATGCACACAGAGTGATGAGCCATTGTTGATTGTCACTTTTGGCTAAGAATGGCAGTAACAGCAGCCCTGGAACCATAGTCGAAAATTGCAGAAATCCATAAATGTAGCCCGCGTCGATTTCGCTGTAGCCAAGATCGTTCAATATCTGTGGCAACCAGCCAGCCAAAGAGTAGAAGGTAAATGAGTTAAGCCCAAGCGCTAACGTTACTTGCCACGCTACGCCGCTTTTAATCATCTGTTTCATCGGCAGAGGTTTGTCTTGTTGCTTGTTATTGCTGGCCGAAGATGAGCGTTTTCTGATTTTAGGCAACCAGATCATCAAAGCTAATATTGGAAATACCAAGTTCATTAACAGCGCTAATTGCCAACCCGTGATCGTAAATAAGGTTAGATTTGAAAACGGCACCATCAAACTTGAGCCTAACGTCGACCCGATGCCCATCGTAAAGATGTACAGAGAAGTCACAGTAGCGATGCGTGTCGGGAAGCTAACTTTCACTACTACAGGCAACAACACGTTACCAATCGCGATACCAAGTCCAATCATTACTGTGCCGATGTATAACGTCGGAATTGCTCCAAAAGAGCGCAGTGTAATACCCGTAGTGATCAAAACTAAGCCTAAGAGCAAGCTTGGTTCTAGACCAATTCGTTGGGATATCTTGGTGACTAATGGTGAAAATAAGGCAAAAGTTAACAGTGGCAAAGCTGTTAAGAAGCCAGCAGCCGACGACGTAAGGTTGAGGCCTTCCATAACCTGAGAAAGCACAGGAGCCAAGCTCGTAAAAGGCCCACGAAGGTTAAGTGCTAGGAATAGAATCCCTAACATGACGAAAATGCTATTACGAAGAGAGGCGCTCATAGGTTGTTCTACTGTTTGCTTATGAGAAGACAGGCTAGCCTACAGATCATTGAATGATTACACAAATACCGTTTAAATAGGTTTACTAATGATTGAACCTGCGCAGTACGCGCTTAGCCAGAAAAGTCACCCATGACTGTATTAAATATCGACAAGCTCATCTCGGACTTCCCACTGCTTCAACAATTGATTGCATTGGAAGAAGTGGTTTGGTTTAACCCAAATGTGACGACTCTGGAGCGCGGTTTGCTTTATGTGGGATTAGGCGAACAAGATATTCACGATGCGAGCATGAGGCTACAAAGGTTTGCTCCTTATCTAGCCAAGGCGTTTCCTGAAACTCAAGCGACCAATGGCATCATCGAGTCTGAGCTTATTGACATTCCATCTATGAAATCAGTATTGGAAGCGCATTATCAGCAGTCTATAAAAGGGCGTTTGATGATGAAGAAAGACAGCCATTTGCCAATTTCAGGTTCAATCAAAGCTCGCGGTGGTATTTATGAAGTACTAACGCATGCCGAGAAGCTTGCGATTGAAGCCGGGTTGCTGTGTGAGAGCGATGACTATAGTAAGTTGCTCGAACCTGAATTCCGTGACTTCTTCCAACAATACAGCATTGCGGTAGGATCCACGGGTAATCTAGGCATGTCGATCGGTATCATGAGTGCCAAATTGGGTTTTACGGTCTCTGTTCATATGTCGGCAGACGCGAGATCTTGGAAGAAAAGCAAACTTCGTGAGCATGGCGTCAACGTTGTTGCAAATATGAGCTGCTAAAAAGATAAGTCATGATAGAAGAGTGTTGTTTATAGCTTGTACACACTCTTTCTCACCTCTAAATCCCACCTTAATTCAAACAATAACTTGCGCAGATCGTTATCCAAAACACACATTTTATAAATTAAGCTTCTTAGATGTTCTAACTATCAGTTAGGTTGAGTGGCATTCAACTTGATAGGGATTGAGCAATGCAGACGGACAAAGTGATACAGACAAGACACATAAACACACCAGAAAAATTACTCCAGCGTTTAGATGCGATTGGGGAGTCTTTGGAAGCATCGGGTAAGGCTCATGCTTTGCTGGGATTGGGCTCAGTAGGTATTGAAACAGAACGACTTGATCAGTATTCAGATGTCGATTTTTTCGCAATAGTGCAAACAGGGCACAAGCAGTATTTCTTAGACAGTTTGCATTGGCTATCTGATATTCACTCAATCGACTACGCAGTGAGAAATACCGTCGATGGCTATAAAGTTCTGTACGCTGACGGAATCTTTTGTGAGTTTGCAGTGTTTGAACCCCACGAGTTAGCGCACATTCCGTTTGCTGAAGGGCGTATTGTTTGGCAGCAACATGAATTTGATACACAGTGTTGTGTTTCACCAATAAAAGGGGAGACAGACACTAATTCCCAAGATTGGATCATTGGTGAGGCTCTAACCAATCTTTATGTGGGTATGTCTCGTTATAACCGAGGCGAAAAGCTGTCGGGCAGTCGGTTCGTTCAATCTTACGCACTCGATCGTTTGATCGATCTTGTGGATCAAACTGAACAGTCTGAGCCTGAATTCGTTGATGAATTTATGTCGGATAGAAGGCTAGAAGCACGCTTCCCTAAGTTTGCCCAATTGCTACCAACCTTTACCCAAGGCTACGAGCGCACCGCTGAATCGGCACTTGCCCAACTAGCATTCCTCAACACCCACTTCGCAGTCAACCAAGCCATGTGTGACCGAATCTCTGAACTGTGTTCCAGTAAAGATTAAGCTTATAGCGTGTGAATCCCCAAGCCTAACTGACACCACCTTTCAGATGATAAGCGGCGGGCAACCTAATTGAGCTCTCGAATTATTATTCTTAAGCACTAAACCCGTACGCTTTTGTTTACTCTTCAAGACCGTGACTGTTCGTGTTTACTCCGCTTATCACTGGATGTCGTCAGCCAAATAAAATACAATCGAACAATGTTTTATTAATTCGTGCTTTATCATTATGATGAGAAACTTACTCATATTCATCGTTAGCCTGTTCTTCTTAACAGCCTGTTCTTCAACGAGTAATCATCAGCTAGACGACGAGACATTGAGCAACGAAGACGCTATGTCGAAAAGTATAGAGGGAGAGAGTAATCTCGAGACTTCAAAGGATACAAACGCTGAGACCAGCGTTGATTCTTCCCATGATTCAATCGTTAATCATCAACCACTCACTAACCTTGATTCAAATAAAGACACGATAGCTCACGCCAATGCAGAGCCAGAATCAGTGGAGCCTTCTCAAATAGAAGCGACAGAAACAACGGAAAGCGATGCTAAGAGTGGCGGTGAAAAAGGCATCGGAAGCTATTTTATTCGTCATAATAAACCGACTAAGACGGTGATTAAATCACTAGAGGGCGTGACAGATGCATTGAACGTCATGACGTTTGGGATATTTGCCACCGGTAACGGTTAAATCGTTAACTTAGAACCACAACCTAATAGATAGAATGAAACGTGAAGGCGAGCCAGATGGTTCGCCTTTTTTGATCTTCTAAATCTGGCCACCGTTCTTCCTAAGAATCGTGCTCACTTATCTGAGCGCTGAGTCAGGCGACGGTTAACGTAAATAGGAATTATTAGTTCTGGAAGGGAGTCGCCGAATTTACCCTGTTTGACTTGTTATATGCATCAAGGGTTCTAATACTCATCCCAAAGTAAGCAATGAAATCTAATCTTACAAAGACAAGCCTTATATTCACTTACGAGCATAGTAAGATGTTTGCTGTTAAGTAGGTTTAGGTTTAGTTATCAATATTCTAGGGAAGAAAAATGAAGAATAAGAGTGTGTTTTTAAGTGTCGCGATGGTGATATTGTCAGCTCATGCAAATGCATCAGATGCGAACCATGAGTCTGTATCAGATGGAGTTATCGCAGAACAAAGAGCGAAGCTTTCTGAAAATACCCAAGGGCAAGGTTTTGGACCGCAAGCTCCACGAGATTTGGGTTCATTAGAAGGTAAAAATACTAGGCTGTTCTCGGATGCCCCTGATTCAACAGCGATGAACTTATGTAATATTCACTTCCATAAAAATGCTGAGCATAAAGGTGGAGAGTTTACTCAATACGCTGGTAACGGTGATGGTAAGGGATTCCAGAGTGGCTTTAAATACACAGGCAAGCTGAGTTCTGCTGAGCTGAAACCATTTGAGGGCAAGGTTTGTCCGAGCGAGCATGGTTCTTTGCATTCGGGTGACACCATTGAAGTTCACTATGTTTATTCAACGGCGCAAGTTGAACCGGGTGAAACACTGGGTGCTTGTTTTAACGATGCGATTACCAACCCGCAACTGCGTGTAGAAACCCAAGTTTACGTATTAGTGAATGACGACAAAGCACCCGACTTTGAAGCGCTCGCTAAACATTCAAAAGTGAACGGCTTACACCAAGCACCAAACATCCCACAAGATACGGGCTCAGCGATCCAATACGCAGGCTCTACAACGGGTCCTGGTTATAATGAGCAAGGTTCACCTTTCCAAGTAACATGGAGCGTTAGACCACAAGTCGCGAAAGTAAATATCGCGACAGTAGGTAGCTGGTGTGAAGGCAATGACTTTAACGAAGATCACGCCCACGGTGTGAGAAATTTGGTGGTTAACCCTGAGTTGTTATCACCCATTCGTAACGACTAAACGATTCTGGCGAACAAAATGATTAAGGCGATGGGTTCGCCTTTTTAGTTGGATATAAATGCCATCGTTTAAACAGAGACTTGTTTGTTAGTCACAATGGTGCAATTATTTAACGAGTGATATTACTCAGATGCATGTCTTATGATGACTATCGAACAACAGCTTTCTCGGCTGGATCTAAACTTATTGGTGTCGTTAAGTGTTTTAATCAAAGAGAGGAACGTAACGCGAGCTAACGCCAACAGATGAACAGGATGTGGTTCGAATGAACCGAGACACCTACTACTCAATGGCAGCAATTAATGTATCAAAGGGGGCGACCGTCACGTTACCTGAGATCCCTGAAGGCAAGTACATGTCGATGGAAGTGATTACTGAAGATCACCGCATTCAGCCAATGCAATACGGTTCAGGTACGTTTGATCTTTCTACTCATAGCGGTGATCACGTTTACGTCATTGTTCGTACCGACGCGACATTCTCGAAAAATGAAGTTCATGAAATCCAAGATAAAATGAGCATTGATGCAAAAGCGGATGGCGAGTTTACTGCTATGCAAGTGGATGAGAAATCTTTTGAAGAGGTAGAGACGAGCCTTAAGATGGAAATGCCAACAATACTTAAGCGAGATGGCGCTCAAGCGACATTTGGTATGTTTACCAGCCCTGAAGATGCTTCAAAAGAGATGTTTACCAAAGAGAAGTACGCAGTGGGTGCGGCTATCGGTTGGGGTGGCGCGCAGTTAGATGACAATATTTACGAAGTCTCTGGTAACTTCCCAGCAGACACTTGTCATCAGGCAACCTTTGATGATCCTAAGAACCAAGCGTTTTGGTCGGTAACGGTCTACAACAAGCAAGGCTTCATGTTTGGTGAAGTGGCGAACGTAAGCTCAAACACGGCTGAGAAAAATGCAGACGGCACTTACACCGTAAGCTTTGGTTGTGGTGATGATGCAGTAAACAACATCAAAACAGAAAACGATTCTGGTGTGTTTAACTTAGCTCTCCGTCATTACATTCCAAGCCAAAAAGTACGTGATGGATTCCGAGTGCTTCCTTACGTGAAAGCAGTGAACTAATGTTGCGATAGTCGTACAACGATTATAGATGCGCGTTATTACCAAATGGCAATAACGCGCTTTTTTATGGATTCTATTTCATTTCTTGCTTTCTTAAGTGTAGAAACACAAAGGGCGACTCAAAAATGGTCTAACTTTGATTATACGCAGCGAGCCTCAGTTCAAATAAATCAATTAAACCTTTTTCCATCGATACTTTCAGTTGCACCACGCATTTGATCGAATTTAAACCCGCTGACACCTTATGTGATAACGCTTCCAGTTACCTTTTCAGCCTCTAAAGGGAACAAATACCACAACCAGCGTTATAAAAAGCGATAGCCGTGGAGTGTTATGAGTCCTATTTGAGGTGTATAGTTATAGGTAATTCATTGGATTATTGAATATTTAAGTTATCAAAAGATGCGGGTGTTATGAAGAAAAGCGGCTTTACGTTAATGGAATTAATCGTTGTCATCGTGATACTCGGTATTATTGCTGTAACGGCAGCGCCGAGGTTTCTTAATATCCAAGAATCAGCGAGAGAAGCGGTGCTTGAAGGTGTTGCGGGTGCAATGGAAGGGGTGATCACACAAGTAACCTCTAAAGCTATTATCGCAGGGCTTGATCCTGACGCAACAAACCCAGGTGATCAGAGCAACTATGTGATCGATTTTGGTATCGGTAGTGTTGAGGTTGACTGGGGCACACTTTGTCCGGAAAGCCGAGGGGAGTCGGGCGACAAATTGACGATGATCGATTTTATGACCTTATCAGATGATGACAGCTTAACTTCTGATTTTGGTAATCGACACACTGTGATCGGGTATGAATACGACTTTACCCAAGCTGAATTAGATAGTACGAACATAACGGATGCGGATCTAGAGACGCGCCAAGGTTGCTTTGTTCTTTATGACTCTTTTGGCCGAACAAATGGCAGCCAATGTCCTGATGAAGGATGTGAGTGTACAGTTCGTATTGTAAACAACAATTGTTAAACCGAACCCTGTAACTGATTTTAAGACTTCGAATAAAAAGCGCGTTATCGCCAATGGCAGTAACACGCTTTTTTGTATCAGTTTATTGGTTTATCTTAATTTGCTGTTACCGCATCTGCTGGTGGCAAGTCACGCTTCTTAATCACGTAACGTAAGCGAAGTAGCATCAGAGCGGCTGACACACTCAAGCCCGTTAGAATACCAATCCAAAAGCCTTCTTCACCCATTGCTGGAACAATGTGGTCTGTTAAGCCCAACACCATACCCAGTGGTAACGCTAAGCCCCAGTATGAAGCGATAGCTAAGATCATCGGGATCTTGGTATCTTTATAGCCACGCAGAGCACCATTTGCAGAGGTTTGCAGAGCATCACTGAATTGGTACATCGCCGTAAAGGTCAACAATACCGCTGCTGTCGCGCTTATTGTAGGGTCGGTTGTGTAAAGCCTAATGATCCACTCAGGGAACAGCAGGAACATCGCTACTGAAAGCAATGAAATCAACGCTGCAACCAAAATACCGACTTTACTGCGCTCAATCGCGCCAAGTTCATCTTTTTCACCCAAAGCGTGTCCAACACGAATCGTAATGCCAAACGAGATACTCATCGGGATCACATAAGTTAGGCTCGATATATTGAGAGCGATTTGCGCCGCTGCCACATTCTCGGCACCAATACGGCCGATCATCAATGCGATAACCGCAAAGATACTGCCACACACTGCAATGTTCATCCCGATAGGTAAACCTAACCTTAAAAGATGAAGCATCTCTTTTGCTTTTGGCTTAGCGTCTGCAAAGCTGATGATGGTTTTGTAATGATGATGGCCTTTAATGTAGGAATACAGCATTCCCGACATTAGCCAATACACTAAGCTCGTTGCCCAGCCACAGCCAACAGCACCCATTTCAGGGAAACCAAACTTACCGTAGATAAGCACGTAGTTGACCGGAATGTTAATCAGCAAACCAATTACCGAAATGATCATCGGCACTTTGGTGTTGTTCATACCTTCACAGAAGCCGTTCAAGGTGTAGAACAGGGCAATACCCGGAACACCAAAGGCTAGGGCAAACGCATAGTCACTGCCAATTGGAATGATCTCAGCGGCTACGCCAATCCATTCTAAGATCGGTTTCGCACTCACCAAGTAAGCGATAAGCAGTACGCTAGCAATTAATGCCAACCAAACCATCTGGAAGAATTCAACAGAGATACTTTGAAAGTCACGTGCGCCGCGGTGGTAAGCGACAACAGGCGTTAACGCCATAATCACGCCACGCAGTAGCAGCAACACAGGAATCCAAAGGCTGGTGCCAAGTGCAATAGCGGCAAGATCAGCAGGGCTTACTTGGCCAGCCATTGTCGTATCGACAAATCCCATCGCTTGGGTAGCTATTTGAGTCAAAATGATTGGAATCGAAAGATGCATAAGCGCACCCGATTCACGAGTAAAAGGACGAAGTTTCGTTAGCATGGAAGTTCAAAACACCAATATAAATGCACCAGTGATGGCAGGATGGCCGGTGTGCATTTTAGGATGTGCCCCGTTGGACGGGCGACAATATAAACACCTTACCGTATAGGGTCAAGCATTGGCTTTATAGAGTTCAAGTTGCTCTGATATATACCGCCACGTCTTAGCTTCAAATCTAGTGCTGGATAACTCTCCTATTGCCACAATGCCAGCAGAAACACAAATAACCCAATTCCAAGCGTGACTTTTAAAAGTAAGCCAAGAGGGGCTCCACCTTTTGGCGCTTTATTGCAACATCCCATAATCGTTTCCTAGTTATATTGAGCTCGTGAGTTGACCTTAAACCTTCCCCTTACAGTAAGGTCAATAAGTTTATAAAACTTAACCAAATTAACCTTTCTTATCGTGTTGGATTCGTTAAGATAAATCCAAAGTCTGCGATTAGAAGTGTGAGGATAATGTGTTGATAGAAAAGTGGTTAGAGATCGATGGTGATCAGCTTTATTGCTTGTCGACTGATATCAAAGAGTCTCAGGAAACACTGGTGTTGATTCATGGGTTGGGTGAGTCGCATTTATGTTTTGCCGATGTGTTTGACTGGCTACCGAATTACAACTTAGTCATGTTCGACCTGTGTGGTTATGGCTATTCTCCTGCTTCGAATATATCCCACTCAACAGAAACTCAAGCAAATCGAATATTGAAAGCACTCGACTTATTGAGCATCCATGGTTGCTTTCTACTTGGGCACTCTTGGGGAGGCGATACATCGACGTTGATTTGTGAATACGACACGAGAGGCATCGTGCGTGGTTTCATTAATGCTGAAGGCGGACTGCACGAAGAAAGCATCATCCTATCCCAGATTATTGCAGATACATATTCTGAACTAAGCACTGACGAGTTTGCGAGCTGGGTGAAAGGAGAAGGTTTCTCAAAACGTTTTCCCATGGCTTGGGGACACGGAGCAGGTGTTAAGTATCTTTCGTCAGTTAGAAGATGTGAGCCAGAGGTTCTTGGTCAAACCGCCAGTGAAATCTACGGACAACATGCGACTCAAGATATCCGTGGCGTGGTTGGCTGGGGACAAATTTTCGAAAACTTATCCATACCTAAAGTATATTTTTGGGGTGCTGACAGCCTAGAGGGTTGTGAGCGTGCGAAAGAGTTTATTAGTACGTTAGACAACGTTTCATTTGAGGGCGCAAACCACTGGGTGCAAAACGATCCGGCCAAGTTCTATGCGGAAGTAGATAAGTTTATTACTGGCGTTACAAATAGAACCAAAACTTAGATATTCAACAACGATAATAGAAAGTCTATATGTGGATTGTTGGTTAGCTGGTGTCGTCTTATAATTAAGTTTGTGACCACAAGGACTGATTCCAAACAGCAAATTTCATGGAAATCTGTAATTAAGATTGTGACTTACCTGTCAAGCGACCTGAGATCACCTTGATACTCACTTAATTAAGTTTGTGACTAGTAGACTTGGTTGTGAAGTCAACGACCTCGAACCTTTGCTTATGAACTGGACTACCCTAGACAAAACGCCTATGCAATAACACTATTAATCATATGAGGTCGAATAGCCTCACGATCCTTTACAGTAAGCTGAAATGCTTTCGGACTCTCACAAAGTTGATTTTCATCTAGACATATATTGAGTCTTTGAACAATGTACTTCACTAGTGCGTTTCGTGATTTGATAGCCAGGTGTCCGTCGTTCATGCCATAGTCCTCCGCAATAATTTTTTGCTGTGCCGGCTCTAAATAAGGGTTAGGGATGACCTTTATCTCTGCCATTTCGTTCCAGTCGGTATCCCGATCGCGACCATAGTTCGATCTGTCAAGCAGATCAGGTACGTTGCGAAATCGGCTGAGTACAAAATCTCGATACTCGCTACGGTGCTCACAGTAAGCCCGTACATGCCAGCGGATACCATCATTCACAATCGTATGAGGGACAATATTACGTCCGACGATTTTTGGAGTGGAAAGCGAGACATAATCAATATCCACCCGACGCTGTTCACGTGCAGCTTGAATCAGGCTGCGCACAATAATTGGCGATATAGATCGTTCTGGCACCATAAGCACAGCAGATTCTGCATGCCCCATCTCAAAAAAATCAAAAGATTCCACTATCTGGTTTTGCTGGTGTAAGAATGTTAGATATTCGTTTGCAGTACCTTGGCTAAAACGAGGTGAGAAAGATGCAGCAGGTTTGTATCCCTTGATGGAGCGATCTAATTCAAGTGGAGGAGTGTCAAAAAGGTTTTGATATTTATTGATATCGCGCGACGCTTGTTGCCTACCAATTCTAAACGCAGAACATAGATGATTAGTAGTAAGTCGTCCCTCCCAAAGGGCGATAATCTCAATCAACCTAAAGCGAAGCGCTTGATCCCATTTAATGTCCTGCATTATCTCACCTGCATGAAAAGGCTACATATATATGTATACAGTGTATACGTGTATCTAATGTATACATATACTAATATTATACTAAGGATCAATCAATGTCTGATTACCGTTAGATAATAGGCAGATATGCCAACAGATATATCATTGTATAGGCTTGTTTTCGTGCCCCACAAATATTGCCATGTTGACGTTTGAAGGAATAGTTGATGACACATACATCTCAAGATAAGGCCAAAGAGGAGCTCGAGATTAATTATGACAAGCTCTCAGAACAAGTTCTTAATATCAAGCTCATGGAGCCAATCTTCCGTCTTCACATTAACCGCAATAAAGGGGTTAACAACGACGTTAAGGAGGATATAGACCTTGTTGCTGCAACAATGATGTTATTCGACATCGTGTTGCGCGAAATGGATTTCAGTAAAGGGTTAACCTATAAACAATTGAATGGCGCTGCAAATAAAGTCATTACAATGATTTCATCAAGCCTTACCGAAGAGGAGTTGAAGGCAGTGGCTAGCTACTTGGTGGATGGTTTGACAAACCGTAAGCAGAACTACCAGAAGTTCACGGTGGAGTTTTGGCATCCGCTTGAGAATGACCTAGCCGACAAAAACTTCCGTTATCTTGAACCTGTTATTGAATCAGATGCCGGTGAGGTTTACTTCACCCTGACCCAGGAAGGTTCATTGGTGTACTTCAGTGGTCTGGAGGTAGAGAGCCGCATTGGCCCGCTGATCGACCAGTTACGTGTCGAGTTGATGATCCAGCGTGGGGAAACCCGCCGGGCTTTGTTGTTTGCCCGTCAGTTGTTAACCCGGGCATCTGTGCAGAATAAGGAGTTGGAGGATATTCGTTTTCGCATTCAACGAAACAGCCGTACAGTCCATTTCGATGCCGACTTACACCCGATCCTGCTGGACTCGAAAGCCCTGTTTGACCAGATGGCGAAGAGCGACAAAGGGCTGAAGTTCGCAGCGGAGGCAATGTTGGATAAAGCTAGTTGGGTACTGATGGAGTTCTGCTCAACAGCTCCATTGGAACAGCCAATATTAGGTAAACGCCCCATGAA
>NZ_JBFRPJ010000028.1:0-22254 GCF_041471945.1 Vibrio sp. 10N.261.51.A4 | reverse complement strand
GGATAGCTTCGGCTTCAAGACCACAAAGGCACTTAGCCTCAGAGTTAGGTTTAAGAGTCAGGGTAATAAGCGATGCTGTCTGGTGAGACTTTACTATTTGAAAGCCTTCCCAGAATGAAGATAGGAAAGTATGATTCGGCATGAAAACGGTAGTTTGTGTATGATTTTTGTTTGGCGACTAAACCATGTCACTTACTACCGTTTTTGTTTTTAGTTCCCGCTAATGCGCGATGAACCTTATTTGTTTCGACCTAGTGAGTCAGAAACAGATAAACGGCTCTTTTATTGAGTGGGTGCTGGATTCGAAATCTAGCTCACGAAACCTTAGAGATTGAGTCTACTCAGTGATCTCTTGCAGCACTTCTCCGATTGACCCGCTTGGTTGGGTGATACCCAGTTTGTTCGAAAGCGTTGGCGCAATGTCATATGGCGTCACTGGCCGCGATACCTTCTTAGCTTCAACGTCGTAGCCTGCAAAGATCACAGGCACATGAGTGTCGTATTTCCACGGAGAACCATGTGTAGAGGCAATTTGGAGGCCTTCCATGTCGTTAATGTAGCTGCGCGGTGCAAATACTACGTACACGTCGCCAGAACGAGCAGGGTGGTAGTTGTTTTTAATTAGCTGCATCACATGCGTATCCGGTACTCGGTTAGCCGCAATGTCACTACTTGATACAGCAAACGCAACACCTTTCACTTTTGCAATTTCATCCGCAATAGCTTCTTGGACCTTAGCCAGATCAAGCTTCTTCTCAGCGATCAGATCATGATTCAGATAGATGTAAGGTTGTGCGTACAAGCGAATCGCGTCTTTGGTTAAACCAAATTCATCCTTCAATCGTTTCTCAACACCACTCGAGAGTAGTGTGTCTTTATTGAAGTATTGAGCTTGATTGAAACCAAGCGCATTTGCCGCAGGTGAAGATTCAGGTACACCGTGGTCGGCAGACAGCACAATCAATGTGTTTTCTAGCCCGACTTGGTTATCCACGGTTTTGAAAAGCTTAGCGAGAGTCTTATCAAGTCGGATAAGGTTGTCTTCTGTTTCTAGGCTTTCAGGGCCGTAAAGGTGCACCACGTAGTCATTTGATGAGAAACTCACTGACAGATAATCGGTCACGTCGCCTTGGCCAAGCTTCTCTTGCATCAACAAGGTGCTAGCGAAGTTTTCCGTGATTTCGTCACCAGCAGGGCTGACGGTTAGCGTTGTGCTGTAGTACTTGTAACTTGCCGGGCCATAAGGATGAGGGAAGGTGCGTTGGAAGTCACCGAGTTTCACTTTGTGTTCGGTATCGTGTTCTTGCAACGTGTATTTATCACGCGGTAATGAGAGCTCCCATTTCTGTTTGGAATACTGAGCAGCAATCGCTTTCTCGTTCCAGCGTGATACCCAATCTGGATACTCGTCATAGTAATAGTTACTGGTGACAAACTCCGATTGTGCTTTGGAGAACCAGAAGGCTTTACCACTGTGTCCTGCCAATGAGATTGCGCCGCGGTCTTTCACTGATACACCGAATACTTTTGATTTGCCACTATTGGAAATCGTCAGTTCGTCACCAAACGTGGTGGAGAGTATTGGCTCTGGAGAGCGGCCATCGCCTTGTGCTGTCTTCTGCGTTGGGTCGATCTCTGTTGCTTTATCGACACCTGCACCAGAGGTCAGCATTTGGTAGTTACCGTCTTCTACGTTATACACCAAACGTTCTTCGCTACGGTCATACCAAACGTTACCTACCATGCCGTGTACGCTCGGTGGAGCACCTGTTGCAAGCGACACATGGCCCACGATCGTTTCCGTGTTGCCATGTTGGTAGTTTGCGTTGGTGTAGTAGGTACCATCATCCATTAAGTACCGGAAACCGCCTTCACCGAAGTTGTGCTTATATCGTTCGATTAGATCTGCGCGCAGGCCATCTACAGTGATTTGAAGGACTAGATTTGGCTTTTCCTCAGCTGAAGCTGGGAGAGCGCAGAGTAACGCGAGGGTTAGTCCTGAAAGCTTGGTGTATTGCATAGAGTTTCCTTATTCACTGTTGCCGCTGAGTTCTAATGTTTGGTCAGGTTTCCAACGTTTGGCCAGATTTGTAACGTGTGTGCAGTGCGAATCGTATTTTTAGTATTGTTGGTGACGATTAGTGAACCATAACCTTCGGCATCTTTAGTTAGTTCGCTTCGTTAGCTAGTTCACATCCTTAACTAAACGCAGCCCCATATCTGACATAGTGATCGATTGGCTTGCGAAGTCACGACGGTAACTTTCAGATTCATTTTCGTCATAAGCAAAGCTGCCACCGCGAACCGATTTGTGTGATAAACCGACGTCGCTGTGTTTTGCGTTGTTAGGGTTGTCTGTTGGACCGAATCGGTAGAAGGTGTCATCGAAGGCATCGATAACAAACTCGCCCACGTTTCCTGTCATGTCATATAAGCCTAGTTCATTTGGTTTCTTTAGCCCGACTGGATGTGCGCTATTTTTAGAATTTGCTGAGTACCACGCAACATCATCTAAGTTATTGGAACCACTGTAAGTATAGCCTTTACTTTTATTGCCACCTTTGGCTGCAAATTCCCATTCAGCTTCAGTAGGCAGACGGTATTCTTCACCCGTTAATTCATTCAACTGCTCAACAAAATAGTTTGCTTGCTGCCAACTAAGGTTATTGACCGGAACTTGTGGGTTTTGGAAATAACTGAGAGATGAACCCATCACCGATTCGAACAATTCTTGAGTCACCTCAAACTTCGCAATATAGAAACTATCTACAGTTACATTACGTGCAGGACGCTCTGCTTTGGTCGCTTCTGGACCGTTCGACCCCATGGTGAATGTGCCGCCTTCAACCAACACCATCTCTTGGTCAATTTGTTGGGCGATGGGGTGTGTAGGCACGCTTGCACAGCCACTCAGAAGGATAGTCATGGTGACGCTGCTAATTGTTGCTAACTGTTTGTAATTAAGAAATTTCATCACGTGCCTCAGATGTTCGAAATAGGGTCTAATTCTAACGTTTAAGGTCATTCCTATTGGTTATAAAGGGTATAACATGTCACCTGATCGAATAGGAATTATGATGGGTCCAGAATACTAAAATAGGTAGGTAAATCATGCATATTACTCAAGGTCCACAATATAACGGTAAAGCGTCTAAGCGCTTGCATGTCATGGCTAAGCCGATTGGCGCAGCATGCAACATTGACTGTAAATATTGTTACTACCTAAGTAAGCAAGATTTGTTGGAGTACAAGAAAGGCAGTTCTCCAAGAATGGATGATGAAACGTTAGAGACGTATATCCGACAATACATCGAAGGCCAGAATACGCCGGAAATTATCTTCTCATGGCAGGGTGGTGAACCTACCATGCTTGGTTTGGCCTATTTTGAACGTGTGGTTGAACTACAGAAGAAGTACCAACCTGAAGGTGTATTGATTTCAAACGACTTACAAACCAATGGCACGTTACTGAATGACGATTGGGGACAGTTCTTAGCAAAGAATAACTTCTTGGTCGGCTTAAGTATTGATGGCCCAGAGATGCTGCATAACGCCTACCGTACTAACCGAGCCGGTCGTGGTACGTTCAAACAAGTGATGGCGGCTGTTGAGCTGTTGCACAAGCACCAAGTGAAATTCGCGACGTTAACCTGCGTGAACAACCTGACCAGTCAAAATGCACTAGAAGTGTACCGATTCTTACGTGATGTGGTGAAGTCGCCACAAATGCAGTTTATCCCTATCGTTGAGCAAAAAACCTTTAGAACGGTTGCACCGCAAACCTCTCAAGTGAGCGAGCAATTGAAGCAGGGTGACAAGCGCCTGATCCCGGGTCATAAAGATTCAATCATGGAATCATGGTGTGTGTCAGATCTGGCGTGGGGTAACTTCCTGATTGCTGTGTTTGATGAGTGGGCGAAACACGATATCGGAAAAGTGTTCGTTCAATATTTCGAAGCAAGTTTAGAAACGTGGATTGGGCGTCCGAACCCATTGTGTACCTTGAACGAGATATGCGGAAAGGGTTTGGCAATGGAGCCAAATGGCGATGTTTTCTCATGCGACCACTATGTTTACCCTGAGTACAAAATTGGCAATATTCATCACGAGAAACTTGATGATTTGGCGTACAGCGCACCACAGCAAAAGTTTGGTTTTGCTAAATCCCGCACACTGACCAGTCAATGTCAGCAGTGTGATTACAAGTTCGCTTGTCATGGTGAGTGCCCTAAGAACCGCTTTATCAAAACTCGTGTAGGTGAACCGGGTTTGAACTACTTATGTGCTGGTTGGCATAAGTTCTTTTCTCATGTCGATAAGTCGATGGCGTACATCGCTCGCGCGATGGGGCATCCGGTTGCTCATGGTAAATTCAGCGACTCAGTATTGATGGCGCATCGAGCAAAACAGGCGCAACAAGCTACGTTCGAGACCAAGTTTTAACTCGTTCTTTGGATCAACAGGTCCAAGAAAAATTTAATCAGATACGAGTCTAAGGACAGGCTAAGTTCTCCAGTTTAAGGTAATACTATGATGAAGAAGAGTTTAGCGACGGCTGTTGCTTTATTGATTTCAACGTCCGCATTAATTTCAACGTCTGCGATGGCTGCGAATAGCGTTCAACAAACGGTTGACGCGCCAGCACAAAATATCAATCAAGTGCTTGAAATGACGGACACTCAAACCCGCATTCAACAGTTGTCTTACATGGCACAAGATCAGAATCAATCTGTTGAAAATCGTACTGGTGCACTGCAAGAGCTTGCTTCATATCCAAGCCAAAATGCGCTGGTGGCGGTGGCAAGAGGCTTAAAAGATCAAAACCCTGAAGTTCGTGAAGCGGCGGTTATCGGTTCTGAACCTTACCAACTTGAACATCGCTGGGCGTTAGTTTCACCCTTGCTAAAAGACAGCGATACCATGGTTCGCCATACGGCAACGTCAAACCTAGTCCGTGACTTCAATGCATTGGATGACGAGCAGAAAGCACAAATTGAACCACCGGTCATAGAGCTTATTAGCTTCTTGGAAACGCAAGAATCTGAAAAGTACCAATTACTGTTTGCTGATGTGCTTCGTTGGCACAATGACTGGGATAAGGCGGAAACGGTTTATCTAGAGCTGATCAATACGCATCCAAAAGAAGCGCAAGTTTGGTTGAGCTACGCAGATAATTTTCGAGCTCAGAACAAAGATAAGCAAGCAGTCGAAGTATTAGATCGTGGTTTGGAGAGCGTGCCAAACAACGCCGCTCTGCATTATTCGAAATCGTTGACTCTGGTTCGCCTTGAAGACAAAACTGCGGCAGCCAAAGAGATTGAAGTGGCTGCGAAGCTAGCGAAAGATAACAGCTACTACTGGTACCTAAATGGGGTATTACAAGAAGAGTTGGATATCGACAAGTCGACTAAATCGTTCGAGAAAGCATATTTGATCTCTGGTTCTCCAGAGCAGCTATACGCGGTATGCGATATCTATGTGCGCTACGGAAATGAAAAGACCGATGATTGCTTAGGTGAGCTAGGTAAAGTAGCTCCTGACTATGTTATTGATCAGTTGAAAGATAAACGAGTAGCGCCAAGCTCATAATATCCTAATGAGTAATTAGCGAAGCCTATAATGAAAAGCCAGTCGACACGTTCGACTGGCTTTTTCGCATCCATGAACTGCTTAGACGAGGTTCAAGCAACTAAAGACAAAATAAGGGCAAGCCTGTTACTTGCCCATTTCGTTTTATTATTCACCCATAGAGCTTGATGCACGGCGTCTGTCGGTCGCGTCATAGATCTTGCCATCTTTGACTTCAATGGCATTCAAGCCACTGACGACTGGAATGACATGCACCGGATAACCGAGCTGCATGAACTCTGGTACTAACATTTCGGCGTAGGTTTTCTTTTCGACGAGCAAACCCGTTGGGTCATAAGGTTTGGTGCGATCAATCTTGGTCTTTGTCTTTTTGGTAAAACAGCGCAAAAGTACCGCCGCCAATCCCAGTCATATCCGGTTCAACCACCGACATTGTCATCTGCATCGCCACCATTGCATCGACTGCATTACCTCCTTGCTTGAGTACCGAATACCCAGTGCTGCTTACATATGGATTCGTTGCACTTACCATAAACTCTTCGCCAGTTTCGTCTGGCGTAATTGGAAAAGGATTTGGGTTAGAAGACGAAACTCAACATGATCGTATAAAGGACGGCATCTTTGTCATCAAAACCAGTAAGTGCGTTGAAATTCTCAACAAAGGCACCGTTTGCTTTACGAGCCTCAAAATATTGCACTTCGCCATTGATGGAGACGTTAGGTAACACATCGTAATCCACACCAATTAGGTAGCTGTTTCCTGTTAGGTGTTCGTGAGAATCAAACTCTGCTCCGTAAACGACGTATGGAGTGAATAAATCTAGTCTGTAGGCCAAACTAGCGTACATCGAGGACGAGATGTCACTGATCTGTCCTTCACTTGTCAAAACAAATTGACCCAGTTCGTATTCTGCTCCTAATGACCAAAGTTGTATATGCTGGTTATCTTGCTCAGTTCTGAATGGGGTCGGTACTCCGGGAATTGTTGTGATAACAATCTGATCGAAATTTGAATCTAGGAAAGATAAATTCCAACGGTAGCTATCACCGCTTAGCTGCAGATTTGCGCCGAGCATGCGATTGGTTTCAAATTCCAGTTTTGTAGTCGAGTTGAAATCTACGTCATTTTTATCTTTTATGCCGATAAACGGAGTAAGTAAAAGAGTAGCTTCGTCACTGACATCGTGAGTCCAGCTCACTTTTATGCCATTGAAAGCTGTGATTCCGAGAACGCTGTTATACACCTCTGTAGGTGGCCTCGCGGTCATATAGGCTTGGCCTACATAGTAGTACTCAGAGGCAAGGAACAGTGGCAGTCGTAATCGACCAATGCTGACATCAAAGTCATTAAATTCATAACCTAAGTAAGCCCACTCTAGCTGCGGCTCACTCCAATCATATTGGGGTGGCTTGACAACTTGCACGGAAGCTTTGAATGAGTTGTAGAAGTAATCGAGTTGAACACCAAATGTGGTATCACAGTCGTAACAGCTCTCATCAGTAAAACCGCGGTTGATGATTAATGGATTATCGTTATCCGATGTTGCCCAAGACGTTGAGCCAAAGCCACTCAAGGATAAATTATCGGTAAGTTCGATATTCGCAAAAGCCGGAGAGGCCATTGAGGCACATAACACTGACGTAATTATTCTTTTCATATTATTTCTCCGAACTTATAACGTAGAGAACGTTGGCATTTTGAGGAACCGAAGAGAGTGGGGAGTAACCAATACGGTTTGGTTTGTCATCAAGCCAGTCGACTAAGCTGTCGGTTGACGCCGTTTTGATTTCTCTTGGATAACGCGCTTTTCCTGAAAAAGATAAACCAGCCCAGTGTGCATTCATTTGAGCGGCATTTTTTCCAAGCAAAAGCTGATAAAAGTCCTCTCTTTCGGCACTGTTCTCAGGCCAATCAGACAGTTCAACACGTTTGCCATTGAGGTGCTTAGTTTTCCCTCTATAGAGCTTTCGCGCTTTGTTTATTGATATCTCTTCAAATCCGGAGTCTAAAGAAAATATGGCATAATCTTCAGCGGCGTGAGCAGGGCTTAGAAAAAGCAAGCTTCCTAATAGCCCTACCGCGACTGGCAACATGACTCTGCGGGGAAGTGTTTTTATTGTTCTAATCCAATCCATGGGTATCTCCTAACAAGTCGCACTTTCTATTTGATGGAATAGCTTTTCTTTTCTTACGGGCTTCGCTACGTATCCATCCATTCCGGAATCAAAGCACTTTTGAATATCATCATCGATAACACTAGCGGTTAACGCGATAATAGGAGTTTTGCTTAAGCCTTGGTTTTTCTCGTGTTCTCGAATCTCCTTAGTTGCCGTGAAACCGTCCATAACAGGCATCATGCAATCCATCAAAATAATGTCGAAGCTACTGTCGTTCTGGTACATATCAACGGCAATTTGTCCGTTGTCTGCAATTTCAAAGGCATATCCGGCCTTCTTCAGCATGATAGAAGCTACTTTTTGATTGACGCGGTTGTCTTCGACTAGCAAGATTCTCTCTGATTTGCTCGGAATTGCGTTTTGTTCCGCTTCTTCAGGCAAAGTACGTTTGGTCGCAGCCCCGTTGATAATTGGAGTGACAGTTGCAGGTTGTTTCTTAGGTTGAGCTTTATAGGAAGCTGGTAGTGGCATAGCTTCTACCGCGGTGAGTACTTTCTCTTTAAGCATTTCGAACTTGAATGGTTTTGGTACATAGTCATCCATACCAACGTCGAAACACCTCTGAATATCGTCATCGATGACACTGGCGGTCAATGCAATGATAGGGATGCGTCGCGTCGCTTCCGTTTCTTTTTCAATTCTTCGGATGTTGCTTGTTGCATCAAAGCCATCCATAACCGGCATCATGCAGTCCATGAGTATCGCCGCGTAATGAGGATTAGCGGTGAACATGTCCACAGCTTCTTGACCATTATTAGCGAACTCGAATTCAAAACCACTTTTACCGACATGAAGACCAGCAATTTTTTGGTTGATCTTGTTGTCTTCAACGATGAGGATTTTGTGTTGGATCTCGACTGATGTCTGGCTTGCTTCTGATAGTTCCGCCAAACCTCGAGTATCACAAAGCTCAATAGCTTTAATTAAACGCAAGCCGAGTAGGGGCTGTGCGACTTGTGCAGTAACGCTGTCACCAAGATCCGCTGGCTCACTTAAGAAGGAACGTATCAAACAGATAGTGATGCCGTTTTGGTGCAGCTTTTCTAAGTTATCTGCGTGGGTATTAGCTAGGAATGCGTCATCTTCGGCGAAAACAACAGTAATAGGTTTAGTGTGTTTTTGAGTGGAGAGCTGCTCTGTAATTGCCGTTATATCATTCGTTTTATCGGTAACCTTCAAACCATAAAGGTTAAGGTCGGACTCTATTCGCTCGGAGAGCATGTTTTCGTTACCCAGCACATAAATATCAGCCGTTGCTGTACTTGGTTTTGGCAGTATCAAGTCAACAGGCAATACCAAGTCGAAGTAGAAACAGCTTCCTTCACCTTTGACGGAGTCGAGTTGAATTTGACCACCCATCAGCTCTACCAACTGTGTACTGATGGCTAGACCAAGACCAGTACCACCAAATTGGCGTGTGGTTGAATCGTCTTCTTGAGCGAACGGTTCAAATATCTGTTTTTGTTGCAGTGAATCGATACCAATACCCGTGTCTCGTACAGCAAATCGAATGGTGGCATTGTTATCTGCTTTGTTGAGCGTTTGAATTGATAATGTGACGCCACCTTCAGCCGTAAACTTCACTGCATTCGACATAAAGTTCATTAGGATTTGTCTTAAGCGGTGATCGTCGATCATCACGCGTGCCGGTGTATCAGGGCTGATATCGACGTTAACCGATATTTTTTGCTCTTTGGCTTTAGGTGCAACAATAGAGGCTATGTCGTAAATCGATTCTCGAATTGATGCTGAATGAGGGCTGATCAACAGCATGCCAGATTCGATCTTAGAGAAGTCCAAAATGTCGTTGATAAGGCTTAATAGCAATTGAGAAGAGGTCTCAATGGTATCGACATAATCGCGTTGTGTTGGTGTCAGCGGTGTATCAGACAAGATCTCAGAAATACCAATAACCCCATTCAATGGAGTACGAATCTCGTGTGACATGTTTGCCAAGAAGCTACTTTTGGCCTTACTGGCTTGTATCGCGTGATCTTTTGCTTCTTCAGCGTCTTCTTTAGCTCGCTCGGCGTCTTCTTTTGCTACCGTCAGTCTATCTTTCGCGAGTTCTCGTTCGATGGTCAATCGTTCAACTTGTTGAGCAAACAGACTGAGTTCATCTTTACCTTGGATCAATTTATCTAGACAAGGGCGCGTGTCATCATTTTCGCTTTTTAAGAAAGCTAACACCAAATTAAGGTTGTTAGTGACTTGTCTCGCCAAGCTAAGAGTTAAACCCATAACAATCGCTGCCAGCAAAGCGACGATTGAAATAAACAGGGTTCGTTGTATTTGCGCGTCATAGATGGCTTGCTCAACTTCTTGTTGAAACTCTTGCTTGATTACGCCGCCAAGGCTTTGTAATAAGTTGAGCCGTGCGCTCATCGCTTCTAAGCCGACAGACACTTCTTGTGGCGTCAGTTGGCTGATTGTATTTAGGTCGAGTAGCGCGCTTCTTATCTCTTGGCTTTGAGCAAACACATCATTTCGAAACACTTCAACCATCAAAGAAACTTGATGTTCGTTGGCGTTCAATGAAACAAAGCGCTCTAAGAACAATTGCTGTCTTTCACTCAAGGTTTTGATCTGTTCGGCGAGTTCTGGGTCGTACTCTTGGCTGATTTGGAAGATCTCAATCAGTGAACTACCAAGCTTGAACTCTTCGTTCGACCAAAACATCAACCACTCAAGTTGTTGAAGGGCAGTGAGGTGCTGTTGAATTTCACGTTTAGTGTTTTCAAAAGGGACTTTCTCTACTTCAAGTAACAGTTGCTTGTATAAATCGCTTTGCCATTCGAGGGCATCCAATTTATCGTAAGTGTCAGTCACTTGCATCGTCGATAAGGTCGCTTCGCTGAAATCGGCAACAAGTTGATTCATTTCATCAGATGCGTCTAAAAAAATGATGGGAGACAGGTTTTTAAGTTCTACCTTTACTTGGTTGCTTTGAGTAGCAAACTCTTCAGGGCTAGAGGCTAAGGTACTTCTATACAAAATAGAAATATCTTGAAGATAGACAGATAACTGATTGGTTCGTTCAAAATCGGTTAACTGAGTCGTTAATATATAAGCCTGTCTACCTGCTAGGAAGAGTAATAATGAAATGGGAAGTAGAACTAAGCCAAAGAGTTTATGTTTGACTGAAAGGTTATTCCAAACCGTAATCGCCATATAAGGATCCATCCAACTGTCGTTATATAAAAACAGTAGAATAAAAATGCCGATATGGAAACTTTGAAACGGTAAATTTTACGTAAGTGTGGGAGAGGTATAAGTTCTTGTGATTCCTGAGCTTATTTTGAAATGCGTTCTTTTATTAGTAATTTATAGCGTTTGGCAGTTTGTTTAATTTTATGCTTATTGATGAATCACTTAAAAAGCTTACTAATGAGGACGATTGTTATCGAGGCTTAATTCGAAAAGAAGTTGCTCTAATACGGTTTTTGCAGAGGGTTCTAATGTCCAAATACCGAGCATTCTGTTAAGTGCGGCGCGATACACTCTGTTTTTTAGTAGGAAGGCGAGTGTGCTCGTATCATTGCTGAATACGTGCATTTGTACGATGGTGAGCTCTGCTTGGTTCTCAATGTCTATTTTCTGAAGATTGAAAGCGGGTAGGAAGGCAGACTCATACCAAACCTCAACGATCTCTCGAAGATCCATCTCTTCTTCAGGTACATCGCACTCCTGAAGTTGGTGGTTTTCAGGAATTGCGGATAAGTAAGCTACATCAAGCTTGTCTGCAACGAATGTGTACATATTCTTCCTTGTTACCTGTGGTATTGGGGCGAATCATCCCTCTTGCTTATGAATTTGTCAATTATATCCATTTCCCTAAATAGCGAATTGTGATTAAGCGTTGAGGTTTTAGCTTAAGCTGTTTAAGTATTTGTCTGTTAAGCCAAAATATTTCAAATTTCCATCCGGCTCTAACACTAAACTCATGTTTGATGTTGCGATCAAACCAGGGTCGTTGGTCGAAAAAATGACTGTTTTATTCAGCAACTTATCGCTGAACAAACGGTTAAAGTACTGCGCATTTTCATTTTCTGCACCATTGAATGGCTCATCAATAATAATCAGAGATTGCTCACAGTTACCTAAGCCGAGTGCTAGACGCAATTTTTGTTGAATTCCATTCGGGAGACTTTTGCATTTATCCACGCTTAACTGAGTAGCTAAGCCTTCCGGAAGCCACTCATCTAACTCGAAGAAGCTCACCATCTCTTGCATCTTGTCTGTTGGAATCAGCCCGTTGTGTAGAATGAAGTTGGTCTCGAGTGAGCCTTCAAAAATATGCAAATTAAAAGGGATGTAGTTAATCGAGGTGCGATAACGGTAGCTATTGAACTGTTTAATGTTGTAACCATCGACAGAGACTGCGCCTTGATAGCGGTCTTCTAACCCGGCAATGATTGAAATTAAGGTGGTTTTGCCGCAGCCCGTTGGGCCACAAATGACCACTTTTGCACTGGGTGGGATTTTGAACCCCAAGTTAGTTAAGCCGGTTGCTGCTCCCGCGTATCGGTGACTGACACCGCTGCCCACGATGCTGCCTTGGAACAGGCGAATAGGCGGGCTTTTCTCTAAGGTTAATTTGTCGTCATTCATCGACATTAAATTGTTGATCTGTGCGGACGAAGCTTTGATCGACTGGAACTTGGAAATTGAGTTATAGATACCCATGATTGGGCCTAACGCTTTCCAAACCAGAATAACGGTCGCGAGCATGGCACCCGCATCAGAAGTACCTTCCATCACGCCAATAACTGCAGTCACGATACTTGCTGTGCCAATCACTTGGATCAAACTACCGCCAGCGGCCTGAATCTTACTGTTCGTTACGGCAACGTTCTCTGCATCGCTGGTGCTTTGCATATGCGATGCGCTGAATCGAGATTGAACGACACGAAGTAAAGGCAGGCCTTGGATAGTCTTGATACCACGAAGAATTTCATTCCATTGATACGAAACCATCGCATTGGCACGCGAACTTTTGGATGTGGCTTGCGAGTAGATATAGCGCGAGTAAATACAGAACACTAACATCAGTATTAAGCCGCCCATCACCACCAATGCCGCTGTACCAGACATCAGAGCAATGGCGATGATAAATACGATCACAAACGGCATATCAAAATAGCTGAGCGTCGATTCGGCAGTCACCAAGCGTCGGAAGGTATCGATATCTTTCAAACGTGCTAGCTGAGAAGAGACCCCAGCAGTAGATGTCATCGCATAGGGTAGCCAAAGCAATTTAGATATAACGGCTTGCGAGATGTGCACGGCGAGGTCTTTACCGGAGGTCGCAATAATGTTGACGCGCATTTTCTTAAAAAAGTATTCAGAGAAGCCGACAATAATGGCGAATAAGGTTAGCCAATAGAGTGTGGCTTCGGAGCTCGAAGTCAGTGCGAAGTTATATACACTCATAATAAAGAATGGCTGCAATGCACCGAGAATACTGATGACGAAGCTGAGAATGATCAGGCTTTTAAGTTCATTGTTATAACGATAGAAAGCGTATTTAATCCAATTGCTTCTGTCTTGCGATTCCGGAGGTGGCTCGCGGAACAGACGAGAATATTCGCTAATCGCAATCAGCAAACAGGGCTTTTTGCACATTGGGTATTCAATGGTGTTGTTGTTCGTGTAATCAAACAGCAGCAACTTTCCATCTTTGGTGCCTAAGAAAATCGCACTTAGATTCTCTATTTCAATAAAGCATGGGTGTGGGTGCTTATCGATATTCTCGAGTGTCTTTAGTTTAGTAACATCACAGCGATATCCAAGGCGCTCTATGGTTGCTGTAAAGCTGTCGCCATCTTTGGGTTTTGGAATAAAAGCATCGCTGAGTATTGCGGGTGTGCCTTCCCATTCGAGTGCTATCAGGGTGTAGGCCAAACCACGAATAAGTGGCGATTGACTGTAACGTTCGTCGTATCCACTAGATTCAAAATCCAAGACACGTTGCGGCACATTATTGAAGTCGACTAGGATACTCATTGGTCACCTCCGGTAAGTTTTACGCGTTTGAGGCGGTGATTAAGTTTGTCCATTTTATTGCTGGCGATGATCAATATTTTGTCATTGGCGCGATAAGCCGTACTGGTGAGAACGACTCTCGCAAATTCCTCATCAAAGACACAATCGATGTCATCGAATATCAATACACGCTTACTGGCGAGCAGGGCACGAACTAATAATAAGGCGTAGCCAACTTGGCGAGAGAATGGGTTACGCATATGGCCTTTGAGTTCTGTATAAAACCCGGCAGGAAGCCCATCAATTTGCGCTTTGATGTTCATGGTTTCACACAGTGCAAACGCCGTGTTATTCAAGCTTGGTCGGAAACAGGTCAGGTTATCGATAATCGTCCCTTCTACGAACGAACTGGTCTTATCAACCATCAGAACACTGTTACGCCAAACGTTGTAATTGACGTCATCCAAAGGCGTGTCGTTAATCATGATATCGAGTTTGCTATCACTGTTCTGACGCGTAATACAGTTAGCGAGGTGGGTCTTACCTGAACCACTTTTCCCTGTCAGCAAATAGGCTTGTCCGAGTTCGAACTCGATACGCTGCTTTTCAGAATACTTAACCGAAATACGTTCAACTTCTGTTGTTTCATGTTGGTGTTCAACAGAGGCGGCCAATTCAAGGAGGTCAGCGATACGTTGGATATGGAGTTTGTTTAACTCCCAGCGGCTCGCGGTTCTCATTACCTGTTGATATGGCGCAAAGTAACGGTTGGTTAGCATGATGATCGCGGCCATGATGCCTTGACTCGATTCCATATTGATTACGGCAGTCGCCAAGACCACAACAACGCAAGCAATGGATAGCTGTTGGATGAGCGCCAAAATCAAGCCAAAGTTCGACTCGATTTGCTCATATTTGATGTTCTCCACTTCACGCTCTTCGACCATTTGTGTCATCAGGCTTTCAACGCGGTACTCCATGTTTCGCGCTTTAATATCAAGCGGGCTAGAGATGATCTCAATGATTTTGGAGGTAGTTAACCCTTCGATGTCTGACTTATTCTGCAAGCTACCAATTTTCTGTTTGGAAAGACTCCAAGCGAAAATCGCTAAGACAGCCGAGGCAATTAGAAGGGTGATACCAGCCCATATGTTAATGAGACCGATGATAAGTATAGTAATCACGCTAACAGCAAGGTTGATAAGCGCTCGAACCGATTCTCCACCAAAGAAGGTCTTAAGTTCAGGAATGGTTGAGATTCGTTCTAGGTATTCGCCTGGTTCCAAACGACGGAATTTAGATATTTCCGCCAAACAGATGGATTGGAATACCTTGTTGGTTAGGTTGGTTTCAAACTGCCTCATGATAACGGAAGATATCTTCTCTTCCTGACTTTTTAAGTGGTAGTCGAGGAAGATGGAAATCAAAATAATCGCGAACAATAAGAACAGCGTATCTTGTGCTTGGTTGGGTAACACTCGGTCAAAAATGATCAGAATAGAGAAGGGCAGTACCAAACCAAACAGGGTCGATATTATCGTTGAGAAAGTCAGATAACACTTATCTGCCATGTTGATCTTTTGCGAAAACTGCTCAGTTTGCATTGTGACCTCCTTTTCTCAATGACTCCGTTGAGAGAAGATGTTTTGGCACCAAATCTTGATTGTCGCGACCTTCAATATCACTCATTAATTGCATCACGCTTTCGATAGATTGAATTGAGAGTATTCCCTTAATTTGCTCAAGCTTGATGGTCTCGATGATGTAGTCGTATCGTGCGCTTTCATAGTCTCTTAACGCGCTGAACAGCTTACTTTCCGCCGCCAGCAAGTCGGTGATGGTACGCGTGCCTAATTGGTAGGCTCTTTGGATCCCTTTATAAGACGCGTAGTTGGCGCGAATGATGTTTTCGTAACTGCTTATAGATTGCGAGAAATCGTTAATGTTGAGCACGGAGGTATTCACACTGTTACGTGTGGTGTAAAGCGAATCTTGGTAAAGCAGCTCAGTACGTTCGATGGCCGTCGATGATTTTTGATAGCCGTAGTAATCAGAGCCACCAGACAAGATAGGAACTGCTAGGTTTAACCCAACACTGGTTGAGTTACTTTCGCCTGTCGCTGTAATGTCGGTTTTGTCGAAGTTATTGGCGTCATCGTGTCGATAGCTGGCTGAAAGCGATACTGTCGGTAAGAAGTTCGAACCGCTCTCTTTTAAGCTTCTGCGGCTTCTCTCGACGTTTTTCTTAGCCACTAACAAGTCGTTGTTGAGCTTTAACGCTTGATCCATGATTGATCGTTGTTCGGTTTCGTTTATCTCTTTTAAAGGCACACTTTCGTAGATATCTTGAGACGGAGTGATAGGGTATTGAATCTGAATCGATAGCCCGTTGAGAATGACGCGACGGTCTTTCTGCAAGGTTCTCAATCGATTCGACACACCTTCTTTCTGAGCAATCACTTCGTAAAGCTCACTGGCGGCTGTATTGCCGAGTTCCACATTGCGTCGCATTTGATGTTCACGCGTTTCGGACGATTTAAGCTCTACCTTGGTCGCTTTAATTTGTGCGTTGTTTTTCAAATACTCAAAGTATTGAGAGCCGATTTCTGAAATAGTGCTTTGGATTTTGTTCTCGTGTTTAATCTCTTCAATGTTGAAGTCGAGCTTTGCCGTCCCATATTTGAAAATATCGCCCAGATTGAAGATCGATTGAGAAAGGGAAAGGCTGTAGCTGTTCGAGTTATAGCTTGAAGTTTCATCAGGCACACTTGATAGCAAGGTTTCATTTTCATTCCATGTGGTATCGGCAGCACCATTGAGGGAAGGAAGAAATTTTGAGCGGCTGATACCAATGTTGTACTCGTTTTCTTCCACGCCCTTATCACTAGCGCGAAGAGACAGGCTGTTTTGCAGGCCGAGCTCTACCGCTTCAAGCAGGGTAGTCGCCGATGCTGAAGGTGTCGTGCTTAATGTAAGCGCAGCTATGATGCTGCTAGTTAAGTTTTTGTACCGCCACATACTTGTTGATCACCTTGATGATTTGGTCGCTTTTATAAGGTTTGCTGATTACGTAATCCATTCCGGCCTCAATACAAGCCTGGTGTTCGTTACTGCTGGTCAATGCGGTTGCACCTATGATGGTACAAGGGTTTTTCTCGTTTTCTTGTTCGAATTGGCGAATGCGTTTTGTGGCTTCGATGCCACCCATACCCGGCATGATGCAATCCATGAAGATGATGTCAGAACGCTTGTTCATAAAGTGCTTCACGGCATCGGCGCCATCGCCAACCATGTCTGGTTCATATTCTTGTTTGGTCAAGATTCGTTTCAGTAAAATTTGTTGAACTCGGTCATCCTCTACGATAAGGAATGAGCTGTTTTCCATCTGTTCTTCCGATGCTTCCGCTTCCATAATGGTGAGTAGGTTTGGAATGAACTCGTAAGGGATAGCAGGAGCGTTGATGATTTTGTCGACGAAGCTATGACACTCTTGTGCTTGCTGAGTGTTGGTCACTGACAACAGTAACTTGGTATTTGGGTGGTTCTTAAGCTGAGATTTCACCGTCTTGCTCAACGACGGCAGCTTGTTGGGTTCAAAGGTATCAGTCAACATTATCGCATCGTAATCACCGAACGTTTTCGCCGCTGAGAAAAGCTCATTTGCAGTGCGAATCTCGGTGATATCAAGCCCCAAGTTACTGAGCATTTTCTTCATCACATCGATGCGAACTTGAGTATTAGCACACAAGAGTAAACGCTTGCCATCAAAGCGAGTTTTCTCTGTGTGGAAGTTCTTAGCCTTAAGATCAAGCTCGATCTGAAAACGTTCCTGAGCCCCTGACTGGAACCAGTGGCTCTCGTAATATCCGTAATCCTTCAGAACGCTTTTCGCTAAGTCATCTGTGCTGGCTGTATGGTCTTTGTGTGCGCTCCAATGGAGTTTGTTGAGCTTGGCAACAGAAACATCCAGTGTTGATAAGAAGTTGAGGTTGATGGTGACACGGGTATTTTCCATGTCTGAAGCCGCACCCGATTCAATCGTTACAAACAGTTTCTTATTTGATTTGAGTTGAATAGCGTTAGAAAGTTGAAGGAACAGTATCCAGAATAAGCTGGTGGATTGGCCTGCAACACGATTCGGTAAGTTGTCAGAGATAAAACAGTCAAGTTGGCTTTCATTACGTTGTACTTTGGCACTGATATGAATCATTAATTCAGATAACACGCTCAGTAAAGAGAACTCTTTCGACTTGCTTTCCGTCCCCTGTGATATCAAGCGATTATAGTTTTCTGCTAACTCAGATAGTGTGCTACACGCAGAGGTAATATCGTTCGCCATCAACACGCCGTTTTCATCGGTTTCTTGAACCAGATATTGGACACCACCGTTGATGGTGTTTGTAATTCCGCGAATCTCATAACCGATCAGCGCATACAACTGTTTGTAGAGATCGTTATTGCGCTTTTGGTCTTCTAATTTACTGAAAATAAGTTTGAGATGAGAGTAAATCTGACGCTGCTTGGGGTTGATGCTAACTTCATTAAGAAGCTCTTCAAGACGTTGTAAATCTAGCTGCTTCAGCTCTTGATACAGGGCATCGAATTCATAGTCGATTTCGCGTTCGTTAGAACTGGATTTCTTTAGCTTCAACATAGCAACTGAGTTGGATAGAATCGTAATCACAGCCAATATCACGACCACCATAAACAACCAGATAAAGAACTCGTTTTTTTCTGACATTAAGTCATTTGCATGGTTGTTAAACATGGTGCGATAGTTGTCGTCCATCTGCAGATAGTTATTGGTCAATGAAAGGTACAAGCCTAATACGTCGTTACGTGTTTTTGCGCTATCGGAGAAACGATTAATCGCCAATTCCAGTTGTGTGTATTCAGTTGCCCCAACCAAGCTGAACTCGGTTTTGTTCAACGAGGCTAAAGAGCGAAATTCATCAATTTCAAGCTTCAAGTTAACCAGGTTGAATTCGTTAGTGCCGCAAGTGTTGGTACTTAAACATTGTTGCAGAGTTTGAATATCTTGTTCTATGGTCTGATTAAGCTTCTGGGCTTGTATGAGCAGTGGGGCGCTTTGCACTTGTGCGACTGAATCTATTTTTGACCAAGAAAAGTATAAATAGAAAGCGAGCGCAGCCAATACCACGCTAAATAGTATGCTTAGACGTAGGGCGGGTATGGAAATATTGTACGAAGGTTTACCGCTCATTGATTATCTCTCATCGAAAGCATCCTCGATGGCTGACATCACCGGTTTCGCAGCGTATTCGATCACGCGACGCGAGCCTGTTTTCACATCAGCGGTAAACTCCATGTAAGGTGATAACTTGTATTGAGTGCCTCCTCGTTCAAGAAAGTTTCGGTCAATTTCAATCTCAGCTAAATAGAATTCAGCGTCTTCTTCTTCGTATGATGAACGGCTGATTGAGGCGATGGTTCCCTCAACAAACCCGTATTTTGCAAAGTTATAGGTATCCATTTTTACTTTCACTGCCTGACCAATTTCGACAAATCCCATGTCTTTACGTGGGATCTTCGCTTCACCGTGTAACGAATTATTTATTGGGGCAATATCGGCGATACTTTCTCCTGGCGGAATCACAGCAGAACGGAAATTGAAGTGAAGTTTATCGACCACACCATCGACTGGCGAGTAGACGACTAGGCGATCAACCTTGTCGGAATGCTGCGGTTGTAAGATTCGCTTTAGCTTGAGGTCTTTGTTCGCTTGAATGATTTGTGCTTGGTACTCAGAGTTTCGATTCTCAACCAAGTCACGGTGTTGCTTTTCCAGTTTGTCGAGTTGGAAACGCTCATTCATCACAGATTCGTCAAGGTTCTCAATCTCACGCACCATATTCGACTCTTGTACTTTCATGTTAAGAACGTCGACATAAGACGCCATCTCTTCTTTATAGAGGGTGTTTTTGATGTTGAGCTGCTTACGTATCAGAGAGAGTTGATTCTCTGAACTTTTGCGACGCTTTAACATTGAACTGATCAACGAGTTCTTGTGCTTAATATCGTGTGTAATGAGTTCTTCATTTGAACGGTTTTTAGAGAATTCTTGTCTCCAGGTATTCATGTTGACCTGAACTTGCTCAGGGTATTTCTCAATGAAAGCGTCGAAGTTAGGCTCTATCATGTCGCGTAAGCTTTCATAACGAATCTTATCGAGCTCTATCTGAATAATTTCAGTATTGACGGTATCAAGTTGAGTGTTACGGTCAAGTGAGCGTATTCGAGCGATAGGTTGGCCCTCATAAACGACTTCCCCTTTTCTGACTAACAATTCTTCTAATATCCCGCCTTCTAAATGCTGAACTTTCTCAACATCCGATTCCAATAGCAGTTCGCCACGTACAGAAACAACAATATCGATACGTGCTTGTGACGCCACCGCAATAGCGACCAAAGCGAGCAAGAATATAATGAGCAACGTTTTGTGAACGCTGGTCATGGCACTAGCAAGCACAATAGTGTCATCAGCTGTGACCTTAGAAGCCTCGTTATTGGAAACGAGTGCTTTTCTGAGGTGATGTTCTATTTGGTTATTGCTCATGACTACCTCGATGACTTGTCATCTATTACTTCCTTAATGTCCAACAAGTGATTGATTTGTCGATTGACGTTGTGCAATTCAGTTTTTACATCCTCTAAAAGATCTTCAGGTGCAGGGAATTCGTGCTTACTCAAATGTTCCAATTTGGCCATTTTGGGTGGCAAGTCTTGATCACACAGTAAAGTTAAGATGGTCTTTAATCTCTTTGAGTAGTTGTTGAGTTCATCAAAACGGTCACTTTTATGGAGCGTCTCTATGTTGATCGCTGCGTCTGAAAAGTCCTTATAAAAATCGCCTAGTAGCAATTGAAGCCCTTTGTGGTTGTTGTCGATTGAACGCAGCAAACTCGTCATGTCTATCATCATTCCACCGCCGTAATTGCTTTAATCACAATAACTAAGGATGTTTAAAGGTAGTTTTCAAATTTTTTTTGATTCTTTATGTATAAAAAGAAAAATATGAAAAATGTTGTATAAAAACTTGGTTTTTCAAAATGGTGTCCTTTAATGCCTCTAAATACGATCAGTTAGCTAGTAGCAACGGAGGCTGTAATGGCAGGCGAAAATAACCAAAACAACCAAAATGAAGATCTCAATGACGCGGTAGAACAAACGGACACGAACGACGCGGGTACGCCCTCCCAACAGCAGAATCAACAAAATCAACAAAATACGATTGCGTCGACAATAGCGACGGGTGCTGAAAACACGGATGCGGCCGACGAGGTTAATCAGGCTTTAGAAGACAATCCGAGTGGCGCAGGTAATGCTGAAGATGCGTCGGCTTCTGGTGCGGCTGTTCAAGAAGAGACGCCAGAAAGCGATGGAGATTCTGATGCAGCTCAATCCAATGTAGTCGGTGGTGCGGCTTCGGAAGCTGGCTCGGACAATGCTGCTGGCAGTGGTGGCGGTGCTGGAGCGGGCGCACAAGCTGTAGGTGGTGATATCGCAGAGGCTGCGACAGGTGGTGTAGACGCTGAAGGTAATGAAGAACAAGGCCAAGCTGCGCGTACTTCAGCAGCGCCGAGTGCGACATCTTCAGAGTCGGGTGACCAACAAGTTGGTGATGAGCTAGATTCACAAACAGTAGAAGAGACGTTTGCAGTTGATGTTCAAGCTTCAGATGAAGAGACCATCAGTGAAGTAGAGGATGACTTTGATTCTGAAACAGTAAGCGAAACGTTTAAAATCCAAGTAGAAAGTGAAAATGATGCGCCAGAAGCAGAACAAAATCTGGCTTACATCATGGATGAAGATGGCTCCATCACATTCACTCAAGAACAATTACTCGAATACGCAAGTGATGTAGATGGGGACGAACTGGTTGCCTCTAACGTTCAAGTTGGTGCTGATGCAACCGTTCAAGACAATGGTGACGGTACTTTCACAGTAGTTCCTTCAGCTGACTTCAATGGTGAACTTGACCTTACTTTCGACATCAGTGACGGCCAAGAAACGATTAGCAGCGCAATTGATTTAACGGTACGTCCAATTAATGACGCGCCGGTTCCTGAAGATAAAACGTTTGAAATAGAGGAAGACGGAACTCTTGTCTTCACCGACGCTGATCTTCTTTCTGGTGCGACGGACATTGAAGGTGACAACCTTACTGTTGAAGGCGTGACCTACGATGGTGGCGACGGTATTCTTACCGACAACGGCAATGGGACTTACACCTTTGCTCCGAATGAAAACTTCAATGGCGACGTAAACTTCGGCTTCGATGTATCAGACGGCACCGATACGGTCTCTGCCAACATCGATGTGAGTGTAACTGCCGTTGATGATGCACCTGTGTCAGGCGATTTAGCGTACTCAATCGACGAAGATGGTTCTATCCGTCTAAGCCAAGAGCAACTGTTATCACAAGCATCTGATGTTGAAGGCGATGACCTTACTGCTAGTGGCCTAACGGTTGACGGTGAT